>JBIIVE010000001.1:0-91589 GCA_044339605.1 Acidimicrobiales bacterium | reverse complement strand
GATGGTCCGGCCTACGAAGGCGCGCATCACTCGCTTGCCGACGAACTGCTTGCTCCTTCAGTGATCTTCTCGCCGGCAATCGCTGCGTTACAGAAGGCTGTTGATGTTCGCGGTGTCGCCCACATCACCGGTGGCGGTCTTCCTGGAAACCTCAATCGTGTGCTTCCGCACGGAACAGCTGCCGAGGTCACATGGGGCACTTGGGACGTTCCGCCGATCTTCAACGAGATCAAGCGTTTGGGTTCGGTGGCTGACGATGAAATGGCGCGGGTGTTCAACATGGGCGTCGGAATGGTCGTCGTGGTGCCGGAATCGGATTCCTTCAAGGCGCTCGATGTTGCTCGTACCGCTGGACATCGAGCCACCGTGATCGGCCGCATCGTCGAAGGCGATGGCACCGTCCGCATCGTCTGACACCTTCGAAACCGCCCCAGCCACGGGCCGCGGGGCGGTAGGTTCCTGAGCATGAGCGACGCGACAAAGCAGCAACTGATCGATCACCTTCTTCGCTATTCAGTTCGAACCGGTGACTTCACGCTGAAGTCGGGCAAGAAAAGCTCATGGTTCATCGATTCGAAGCAGACCGCGTGTCGACCTGACGGATTGCTACTCATGGCCGATCTCGCGCTTGACCTCATCCCCGACGATGTCACTGCGATCGGAGGCCTCACGGTGGGCGCCGATCCGGTGGCCTACGGCATCGCCGCTATCGCTGCGACTCGTGGTCGCTCCCTCAAGTCCTTCACCATTCGTAAAGAGGTCAAGGACCACGGAGTCGCTGGTCGACTCGCGGGGCCACTCGAACCGGGTGATACGTGCGTCATCACCGACGACACCGTCACCCGTGGCACCTCGCCAATGGAAGCGGTGCATGTTGCTCGTGAACTTGGGGCCGAACCGGTCATGGTCATTGTCGTGGTTGATCGCGGCGGCACCTGCCAGGCCATGGCCGAAGCCGAAGGCCTTGCGTTCCGGGCACTGGTGACTGCTCCCGAACTTGGGTTCCCTTACGAAGGCGCTTGACCGTTCGAAATTGGGCAACTTTGGGGGCCGGAACCCCGACTTGGGGACGGCATAGGCCTGACGGGTAGCGTCTCGGCCCTATGGCTGACTCAACTACCGCCGCATTTAGCATCCGTCTACGCGTCCGACTCGGGAATGAACCCGGGGCACTGGGCCATCTCGCTACCGCCATTGGTTCGGTAGGCGGAAACATTTGGTCGCTCGAAGGATTCGAGGCCAAGAAGGAATCACTCGACGAAGACGTCGTCGTTAATTGCTCAAGCGAAGCGCACCAACAGCAAGTGCTTGATGCCGTTCGCGCCGTTTCCGATATCGAACTTCTTGAGTGGGAAGACCGTACGTTCGCGCTGCATGCCGGCGGCAAGGTGCATGTCATTAGTCAGATTCCCGTCAACGATCGCGACGACCTCTCGATGGCATACACGCCAGGCGTTGCGCGAATTTGTAGCGCGATCGAGAAGGACCCGTTGCTTTCGCACGATCTCACGATTCGCAAGAACACCGTTGCCATCGTGAGTGACGGCACTGCAGTGCTTGGTCTTGGCGACATTGGTCCGCTTGGCGCAATGCCCGTCATGGAAGGCAAAGCGCTTCTGTTTAAGGAGTTCGCCGGCGTCGATGGTTTCCCGATCTGTCTCGATACGAAAGATCCGGAAGAAATCATCCGCACCGTTGTGAACATTGCTCCTTCATTTGGTGGCATCAATCTTGAAGACATTGCCGCTCCGGCGTGTTTCGTGGTCGAAGATCGCCTCAAGGAACTTCTCGACATTCCGGTGTTCCACGATGATCAGCACGGCACCGCAGTCGTCACGCTTGCTGCGCTTATGAATTCCCTCAAGATCGTCAACAAAAAGATGGAAGACCTCACCATCGTCATCGCCGGCGTCGGTGCTGCCGGTGTTGCGATCTCGAAGATCCTCATGAACGCCGGTGTTCGCAACATCATTGGTGTTGATCGCGAGGGCGCTGTTTACAACGGTCGTGGCAACCTCAACGTGGCCAAGCAGTGGTTTGCTGAAAACACGAACCCTGAAGGCCGTAAGGGATCCTTGGCCGACATCATGCCGGGTTCCGATGTGTTCATCGGTGTGAGTGGACCCAACCTCATCAATCGCCAGGACGTTCTCACCATGGCGAAGGATCCGATCGTGTTCGCCATGGCGAATCCCGATCCCGAGATCCGTCCGGAAGAAGCCGAAGGCTGTGTTGCGGTTATGGCAACGGGCCGAAGCGATTTCCCGAATCAGATCAATAACGTGCTTGCGTTCCCTGGGATTTTCCGTGGGGCACTCGACGCCGGCGCAACGCAGATCACCGAGAACATGAAGGTTGCTGCGGCGTATGCCATTGCAAACGCGGTGAGCGCCGAAGATCTCGCTCCCGATCACGTCATTCCTTCGGTGTTCGATAAGCGCATTGCGCCGCTCGTTGCTGCTGCCGCCGCTGAGGCTGCAGTGCGCGACGGTGTCATCCGAAAGCGCTGAACAACGTGTCGCGGTTCGACGCGATCACATTCGATTTCTGGGACACGCTCGTTCGGGCTGACACTGCCGCGACCCGCGTGCAGCGGCGTCTCGCGATCGCAGAGGTTCTTGAATCTCACGGACTCCCAGCAGAGCACGATGAGATTGACGCGTCTTTTGATGAAGCATGGAAGCGCTTCGACTCGTCATGGGGACTCGGTGAGCAATTCACTGGTCATCACGCGGCCGAAACAGTGCTCGATGTTCTCGGCCATACCGACGACGAGCAGGTACGCATTCGCGTGATCGACGCGTATCTCTCGGCGCCGCGCACGATGCAACTTGATCTCACCGACAACTTGGAATCGACCCTGCGAGTGCTGAAAGACGCCGGACTTCGTGTCGGCATCGTGTGCGATGTTGGTCTCACGCCGTCACCCGTTCTGCGTGACTATCTCGAAGGTCACGGCATCTTGCAGCTCTTTGATCACTGGTCGTTCTCTGATGAAGTCGGTGTGTACAAACCAAACGCCGCGATCTTCGATCATGCTCTCGCAGGCTTAGGCGGGATTGATCCAACTCGTGCAGCACATATCGGCGATCTTCGTCGCACCGATATCGCCGGCGCGAAGGGAATGGGAATGTTGGCGTTGCGCTACCGAGGCGTGACCGACGACGATCCTGATCACGGGCCAGAAGGCGATGTCGTCATTGACGACCACGCCGAAGTCCCCGCCGCTCTCGGTCTCTAAACCACGATCTCCGTTCGTTTCGTGGGACGACCGTTGGTTGGCTGTGCCACAGTTGGGCTCCACACCACTTCTAGGGGGAACTCACGTGGCACTTGATCCGCAGGCAAAGTTCATTCTCGATCTCATGGCTGATTCCGGCTTTACGTTCGAAGGGGCAACCCCAGAGGAACTGCGTGAGCGCATGGGGATGACGGCTATGCCGAGCCCGATTGAATTGGCGAGCATCACCGACCGCACTATTCCTGGTCCTGGTGGCGACATTCCTGTTCGCATCTATCGACCAAGTAACGACGCTGGCCTTCCGGTGACGGTGTTCTTCCACGGCGGCGGTTGGGTCATCGGCGATCTTGAATCGCACGACCATTGCTGTCGCACGATTGCGTCAAAGGCCGACTGTGTCGTCGTTGCGGTCGACTATCGCCTTGCTCCCGAAGCCAAGTTCCCCGCAGCGATCGACGATGCGTGGGCAGCAACCGAATGGGTCGCAACCCACGGCGACGAGCTCAACGTCGACACCTCACGTCTCGCCGTTGCTGGCGACAGTGCCGGTGGCAACCTCGCCGCTGTTGTCGCCAATATCTCTCGCGATCATGAGCACGTCGAAGTCATTCAGCAGGCGCTGTTGTATCCGGTCACCGATGGAACCTGTGATCGTCCGTCGATGGCAGAAAACGCTGAGGGCTACATGCTCACTCGTAATGCAATGGATTGGTTTCACGATCACTACACCGTCACGGTGGAAGACCTCAGTGACCCTCGCTACTCACCGATCCTCGCCGACCTTGGTGGCGCGCCGCCCGCGGTTGTTGTCACTGCCGGATTCGATCCGCTTCGCGACCAAGGCAACGCCTATGCCGCCAAATTGCTTGAAGCAGGCGTCGACGTCGACCTTGTCGAATATGAAGGCATGTTCCACGGGTTCTTCTCAATGGACGCTGCCATCGACGTTGCTTCCGAAGCGCAGGACCAAGTGGCTGCGGCCCTGAAGGACGCCTTCGCTCGGTGATTCGAGTTGTCTGTTCGGTCACGGTTGCGGCCTTAGCGGCGACGGTGTTGTTTGGTTGTTCGCGAGGGTCCTCGTCGCAGTCCTCGACATCAATCTCGTCGTCGCTTTCGACGACGACGTCAACAACCATGAGCGCGGTCTATGAGCCTTACGCGAACGATCGTGCTGCCGTCGACCCGCAAGGAACGGTGCGTGAAGTAACGACCACGACTCCGGATGGTCGTGTTCGCCGTTACCGAACCTATGTCCCGGCATCGCTGGTTCCTGGCACCAAGGTTCCATTGCTTGTCGCGCTTCACGGTGGGCTTGGCTGGGGCGAGCAATTTGAAACCAATAGCGGATTCGACGGTCTTGCCGAATCGAATCAGTTCATCGTCGTGTATCCCGATGGCTCAAACGCACAAGACGGCAGCCAAAAGTTGCTGACATGGAACGGTGGCATGTGTTGCGGTCCTGCTGCGGCGCAGAACGTCGACGATGTTGGTTTCATTGCACAAGTGATCGAGGAACTTTCCGCGTCCCTTCCGATCGACCAACGGCGAGTGTCAGCGACGGGTCATTCCAACGGAGCGATTCTTGCCTATCGCTTGGCATGTGAACTCAGTGATCGCATTTCATCGATCGGCGTACAGGCGGGCGTGCTCGGAGTTCCGTGTGCGCCAGCGCAACCCGTGAGCGTGTTTCACCTTCATGGTTTGGCCGACACGAATATCCCTATCGATGGTGGAAAGGGGGCTGGTGTTTCGGGAGTCGAGTTTCCGTCTCCGCGCGAGGCCCCGAACTCGTTTGCCATGACTAATGGATGCACCCAAGGACCTATCGAACAGCGCGATCCTGAGAATCCCGATGTTGTCGCACTGTCGTGGGCGGGATGTTCTGACTCCCGTGCAGTTCAGTTCGTCACCGTCGCGGGTGCCTCGCATGCATGGATGGGCCATAGCGGCGTCACTGCAGCATCGACATCGCTCGTAGGCATCCCGTATCAAGGACTCGACGCAAGCCGCGCAATCTGGTCGTTCCTCGCAGTGCAACCACCTCGTTGAGGACCCGAGAACGAAATGCAAAAGGCCCGGGCGCAGAGCCCGGGCCTTTTCACTGTGGTCGGGACCGGCGTCGATCCGGTGACCTACCGCTTTTCAGGCGGCCGCTCTGCCAACTGAGCTACCCGACCGTGGAGACGGTGTCTCCGTCCCTGACGCCCCGGCGAACCGGTGCGGCAGTTGGCGGTCCCGACGGGATTTGAACCCGCGACCTCCGGCTTGACAGGCCGGCGTGCACTCCAAACTGCACCACGGGACCAGAAACTGCTGCGTACCCCCAACGGGATTCGAACCCGTGTTACCTGCGTGAAAGGCAGGCGTCCTAGGCCGCTGGACGATGGGGGCTCTTGCGCCGCTAGGGCCTGCAGACCATAGCAGCACCCCCAGCGTGGTCCCCAATGCGGGATTGGGTCCGGATCAGGCGGTGCGAGCGAGAGCGTCGACGACCATGCCCACGAACACTCCGAGGAACTCATAGAGCGCCCATGCAGGCAGTTCTGGATCGTCGGGCTCCAACTGCGGGAACCCGTCCTCGCTCACATCGAGGCGGGTGCCGAGAACAAGCCGGACGGTATTGAGCCCGATCATCCAGGCCTCGAGAGTCGCCCGATCGAGCTCGGCATCGTTTGCCGTGGCCGACACCTTCTCAAGCGCTTCGCGTCGGGTCCGGAGGAGGTCGCTATGGACAAGGTCGCGATAGGCCTCGTTCACCGACTCATCGGAGGCATGGGCAACGGGGAAGACGCGGCGAAGCATCGGATCTCGGTTGGGAGCGTCTTCATCATCGAGTGCACCAAGAACGTCGTCGCAGACGGCGGCGATGACTTCGCGTAAGTCTTCTCGCAGGTTGATGATGAATCGGTCTGGCCCTTTGCTTTGAATGGTGCGCTTGAATCCGAAGGCCATGTCAGTCCTGCTGCATCGTGGCCCAAAGACCATGTTCGTGCAGACGGAAAACATCAAGCTCTGCTTTTTCTTTCGAGCCATTCGAAACGACAGCGCGACCTTTCTCATGAACGTCAAGCATCAGTGACTCTGCTTTTTCGCGGCTGTAACCAAAAACTTTCTGCAAGACGTAGGTCACGTACGACATCAGATTGATTGGGTCGTTCCACACGAGAACAATCCACGGTCGATCAATGTCGAGATTTGTCTCTATCGATGGTTCATCAATTTCAACTGGTGCAACATCGGCAGCCTTTGGTTGAGTCATGACGTCGTCGAGAGCGATTCAGCCGAGTCGGACTCAACTGGACGCGCAACGAGTGAAAGATCAAACGCCAAAGCAGAAAGCCACACAATGACGCTGCCCAAAATATGGACAATTACAAGGCTGGGCGGTACTCCGTTGAAGTACTGAACGTAACCAATCGTCCCCTGAACAAGGATCGCTGCAACGAGATATTTCGCACGCCGATCAACGTTCACTGGCGCGCCAGATCTATGGAGTGCAAACAGTGCTGCGATGGTGAGTGCAAGAAACACCCAAACGGTGACGCTGTGCAATCGGGCAACACTTCCGATATCGAAGGAAAGTCGGGGAACTGTTTCGTCGCCACCGTGAGGGCCGGTGCCGGTCACGATTGTTCCCGTAAACAACGTGAATGCAGCAACGATGACAATGATTCGGCTGAGAACGCGCACGTTGCGCGGAACTACAGGTAGCGCGGGTGCTTGCGCGTACTTTGAACGCTCATGAAGCACGAACGCATTCCAAATCAAGACCATTGAGACAAGGAAGTGTGCAATCACGAATGGCGGATGAAGTTCGAACAGCACCGTGAGTCCGCCAAGAATGATTTGACCAATGACTCCGGCGACGAGGCCAAGTGAAAGCCATGTGAGATCGCGACGACGCGGTGTGCGTACAAGCGAACCAAGCACCGCGAGAATGACGGCCACGGAGACGAAACCGGTGACGGTGCGGTTTACGAACTCGATCATGGCGTGGTATTCGAAGGGCGCGACGATCTGGTTTTCTTCGCAGGTTGGCCAATCGGAGCATCCGAGACCCGAACCAGTCAGACGAACTGCAGCGCCGCTGATGGTGATGAACACCTGCGCGAACAGGGCCACGAGGGTGATGCGGCGATAGGCCCGAGGGGAGAGTCGTGGCAAACGCACGGTGTCGATCGTACGGGAGTGAACGCAAACTCCCCCACACGCGAGTCCTCACCACCGACGATTCCAGCCAAACAGGGCCGCGATTGTTCGCGTCTGGATCCGCCGCCCTAGCATCAGCCCCGATGGAATCGGTCGCGCAACCACCCCTCGCAGCGCGGCTGCGGGGGTACGTCGCCCTCACAAAACCCCGCATCATTGAGCTTCTGCTCATCACGACCGTGCCAACGATGATCGTGGCCGAGCGTGGTCTGCCGTCATGGTGGCTCATGGTGGCAACCGTGGTGGGTGGAACCGGCGCGGCCGGTGGCGCCAACGCCATCAACATGTACGTCGACCGGGACATCGATGCGCTGATGCGCCGAACCCGCAATCGTCCCTTGGTAACCGGGCTGATTCAGCCCCGCAATGCCCTCATTTTCGCCATCGGCCTCGAGGTCCTGGCCTTTGTTTGGCTTTGGGCCTTTGTGAACCTTCTCAGCGCTGTCCTCGCCGTGTCGGCCTGTCTGTTCTATGTCTTCATCTACACGCTGTGGCTGAAGCGCAGGTCGACGAGCAACATCGTCATCGGCGGCGCCGCTGGCGCTGCTCCGGTGCTTATCGGATGGTCGGCTGTCACCGATTCCCTTGCCTGGGCCCCGGTTTTGCTCTTCGCCATCATCTTTTTCTGGACCCCGCCCCACTTCTGGGCGCTGGCGATTCGGTACGAAGAGGACTACACGGCTGCCGATGTCCCGATGCTTCCGTCAGTGGTTTCTCGTCACGAAACCGCCGTCCGGATCCTCGTGTACACCCTCATTGTCTGGGCCCTCACGATTGCCTTCATTCCTGTGGGCGAAATGGGCTGGATCTACGGCGTACTTGCCGTGGGTTTGGGAGGGGTTTTCGCCTATTTGTCCTCGGAATTACTGCGCGATCCGACCACTGCCCGAGCGATGCGGCTCTTCACGTTCTCCATTACATGGGTGACGCTGCTTTTCGCCGGAATGGCGCTCGATCAACTGGTTCGATCCGGCCTCTGAGGTCGAGAGCCGGGACCTTCCTCCCGGTCCCACAAGAATCCGGCCGTTGGTTTTCAATCAGGCCTGCGGGCGTGTGTAGGGTGAGATCCGTCCCGCCCTTGATCGGGAGGGTCCCCCCTTCGGTCGAGACCGGCCCATGCCGGCCCGAGTGTGCACGCTCGTACGAGGTCCTTACAGAACATGGCTCTAACCGACACCCGACCGGAAACCGGCACCGACGCAACTTCGGTCGCTCCATCGGTCGTACCCAGTCCGCTCACGATCTTCGGATCCGGTGATCACAAGGCCGTTGGCACGTTCTACGTGTTGGCCGCGTTGGTCTTCGGAATCGCTGGTTGGATCGCAACAGCTCTCGCCTCAGCGCACATCGTTGGGTCAGGTTCGTTCCTGAGTGAGACCGCAGGCACGCAGTTACTTCAGACCTCCCAAATTGGCCTGATTTTGTTGGTTATTGTGCCGCTTTTCCTTGGGCTCGCTACCTACATCGTTCCGTTGCAAGTTGGTGCGAACACCGTTGCATTCCCCCGCGCTGCAGCAGCAGCGATGTGGACATGGTTGCTTTCGTCTGGCGTGTTTGTTGTTGCGTCGTTCATCGAAGGTGGCTTCGGCGGTGAACGTGCGAAGTCGGTGAGCCTCACGCTTTTGGCCCTTGGTGGTCTCATCGTTGCGTTGCTTCTCGGCACGGTGTCTGTGCTCACAACGGCGATCACGCTGCGCACGCCAGGCATGACGCTCGACCGGGTTCCGATGTTCACCTTCTCGATGCTCGTCGGTGGCGCCATCTGGATGCTCACGCTTCCGGTGCTGTTCGCCAACATTCTTCTCATCTGGGTCGACCATCGCTACGGCGGCGGCACGGTTTTCGGTGAGGCGAGCTCACAGTTCGGTCAGGTGTCGTGGATCACCCACCAACCGCAGATCTACGCCTTCCTCATCCCTGGTTTGGGCATTGTCGCTGACGTCGTTGCCACCCTCACCGGTGCCCGGCTTGGTAAGCGCAATCTCCTGCTGACGGCAATCGGCGCCTTCGGCGTGCTCAGCGTTGGCGCTTGGGCCCAGCCCGCGATCTTCCCCTCGGTCTCCGAGGATCTTTTCTGGCAGGCCATGGGTCTCCTCATCCTGCTTCCGCTCTTACTCCTTCTCGGCGGCATCGCCGCTGCGTTCAAGGACGGCAAGCCATCGCTGAAGAGCCCGCTTGGACTCGCCGTCGTGTCGATCGTGCTCACGATCCTCGGCGTGTTTGCTGGCGCGCTGCTTGTCATCACGCCACTTGAACTGCGCACCACGAACTTCTTTGCCAACGGTCAAGCGATCCTCGTACTCGGCGCTGCTCTGGCTGCCGTTGCTGCGGGTATCGGTTACTGGGGCCCGAAGATGACTGGCGGCCACCTGGCCGATGGCATTGGCAAGCTCAACGTTCTCGTCATGCTCGGCGGCGGAATTCTCGGTGGCGTCTCGCTTTGTGTGGTTGGTTTCGCCACGCGATTCAGCGGACTCTCGAGTGCTCAGGACACGCTGGTTGTCATCTCCGTGTTTGGTTCTGCACTCTTCGCCATCGGTTGCGTTCTCGTGATTCTTGGCCTTGCGAGCGGCGCCCGAAAGGGTGCCCCTGAGGCTGGCAATGATGCGTGGGGCACCGGTCAGACCCTCGAATGGGCCTGCCCATCCCCGCCGCCCACCGGAAACTTCGGTGACCTTGCCGTTGTTCGTTCGCCCGAGCCGTTGCTCGACGAGGAGGCCTGAGCATGACCGCCCACGTCCTTGCCCCGGCCCCTCCCGTTCAGCGTCCTCGCGTGCTGGTCGTTGGTGCTGCCTTTGCCGCTGCGGCATCGTTCATGGTCTTTATCGGCCTGTTCGGCATCTATTTCACGGCCCGTTCTGACGTCATCGGTAGCGGATCAACCTGGCTGCCCGAGGGCTCCACGATTCCGCTTCAGCAGCCGAACACCATGTTCATCACACTGATCATGACGGTCGTCACCATGCAATGGGCTGTTTCGGCCATTTCGAAAAATGACCGGGTCAACGCTTACCTCGCACTGGGCCTCACGCTCATGCTTGGTATCGCAACGATCGTGATGACGACCTACCTCTGGACCCTCATGGAGCTCGATATCGACTCTGGGCTTCAGGGTGTTCTCATCTACACAATCACCGGCGCACACACGGTGATGCTGATACTGGCGATGGTGTTTGTCGCCCTCATGGCCCTTCGGGCCTTGGGCGGGCAGTTCACTGCTCGCCAACACGATGGCATTACCGCCGCTGCCGTTTATTGGTACGCAATGGTTGCCGTCTATGCCCTGATCTGGATCTCCATCTACATCACCAAGTAGGCCGTCATGCTTTCCTCGCGGATGTTCACAACAGCGTTTCGGTTCTTCGCCGGTCTGGCGATCTTCTCGCTGATCGCCGCGTTCGCCATCGGGTTCATCAGCGAAGACCAATCACTGATGGACCGTGTTCTCGGCCCGCTCAGCCTTGGCTGGAAGGGTGGCGTTGGTAATCATTTCGCCTACACGTTCTTCGTAGGTATGTTCGTCTCGGCGGCCTCGCTTGCTGGTCTCCTTATTGCCTTCCGCGATGCCGATCCCGATGCAGAAGCGCAGATTGTCCATATGGAGTCGGTGCCGCTCACCCGTGCTCCCTCTGGCGTCAACTATCTGCCCTCTCTGGGCGCACTTTCGTTCGTTCTCATGCTCATTGGCCTTGCCACTGAGAGCAGCGGACTTACCTACGCTGCAGTTGCGGTGATGGTGGTTGTTGCCTTCACCTGGACAGTGCGCACTTGGGCCGAACGGGCCACGGGCGATGATCACGCAAACGCCGAGCTCTACCACCGCTTCATTGATCCGTTCCGAGTCCCGGTCGTCTCGATTCTGATCATTGCCGTGGTTGCCATCGGTATTTCCCGAGTCCTTCTTGCGGTTTCGAAGGTCGGTGCGGTGTGGGTCTTTGGCCTGGCATCGCTGCTCTTCTTCCTTGTCGCAGTGCTGCTTGCGCTGAAGCCTTCGTCGGCCAAGTGGGTCACCACTGCGGTCGTGGTCGTTGGGGCCATTGCCATCATCGCTGCCGGTATTGCCGGTGCGGTTGTTGGTGAGCGCGAGATCAAACACCACGGATCCGAGACCCATTCGTCCGAAGGCGCCATTGGCATGGACCCGGGGGCGCCCGTTGTCATCCAGGGCGGGACTCCGGCATGAGCACGTCTTCTTCTTGTTCGGTGCTGATCAGAGCGGAATCCTCCGCTCGGTTGGCGCGTTTGGCTCAGACTGGTGAACACTTCGTTCACACCGTTCAGTACTGCAGCAGTCCCAGTGGCCGCGGCCTTGTGTCGTCGGTTCGTTCGCCCCGGAGCGGGTTCATCCCCGCCTCTCGAGGAGAGTAAATGCAGCGCCTTCCAAAAATTGTCCGCATCCTTGCGGTGATCTCGTTTACGGCCGTGGTGGTGCTCTTTGGCGCACTCATCGTGAACTCGTTCCAAAACAGCGGTAAGCCGCTTACTTCGCTTGCTCCCGAAGGACCTTCGGCGGAAAGTATTCAGAAGCTCGTCATCCCCGTGACGGCGATTGCTGGAATTGTTTTTGTTCTTGTTATCGGCGCCATTGTCTTCATTACGTGGAAGTTCCGCGAGCGTAAGGACTCAGATCCCGACGAGTTCCCGTCACAGATTCACGGCGTGACCACCCTTGAAATCGGTTGGACGATTCTTCCCGCACTCATTCTTGCTGGCATCGCTGTCGGCACGGTAATGACGATCATCAACCTCAATCGCGAAGAACCCAATTCCATCAAGGTTCAGGTCGCTGGTCAGCAGTGGTGGTGGGAGTACAGGTACGACGTCAACAACGACGGTAACTACGACGGCCCCGAAGACATCACGAGCGCAACAGAATTGGTCATCCCCGCCGGCAAGCCCGTGCAGGTCACGACTACGTCGAACGATGTCATTCACTCGTTCTGGATCCCTGGTTTGAACGGCAAGAAGGACGCTGTCCCTGGCTTGTACAACCCGCTCAAATTGCAGGCCGATGAACCCGGCGTCTTCCGTGGTCAGTGCACGGAGTTCTGCGGACTTTCCCACGCCAATATGCGCATGCTTGTTCGTGCCGTTTCGTCAAGTGACTACGACGCTTGGGTAAAGAATCAGCTGAAAGATCACGCAGCTGACCCCACTAACCCTGTCGCCGCTGAAGGCAAGAAAGTCTGGCAGGCACTCTGCGCGCAGTGCCACGTCATTAAGGGCATCAACGACGCCAAGATGAAAGAAACGCCGCCGCCGCTCGTTGCTGGTGTTGCACCGGACCTCACACATTTCATGACGCGTGGAACATTCGCCGGATCAATCTTCAACCTCTATCAGCCAGTCTCTAGCGATGGTCAACCGCTTCCAATGAGCGATGTCGCTGCCGCTGGCGATCCAGGTGCAGTACTCACAGGCGGCCCGGTCAACACGGCAACCGTCAACCGAGTCACGCTTGAAGCATGGCTGCGTAATGCGCCTGCACTGAAGCCGATGTATCCGCAGGGCGGACGCGGCATGCCAAACCTGAATCTGACCGAAGAGCAGATCGACCAACTGGTCGCATTCCTCGAGACGCTGAACTGAGCTTTGTGATGAACGTCCGCAACGCATTCTTTGGAGTTGGTCATGGCACTAACTGAAGACCGCCCACTCGCCCTTCCTTCGGGTGATTCCAACGACGGTTACACGCCCACTGGCGTGTTCACGCGTCCGACGGCCGAGACTGGGCCGCGCTCATGGTTCACCACTGTCGATCACAAAAAGATCGGCATCATGTACGGCGCCGCGGCAATTTTCTTCTTCATCATTGGTGGCGTTGAAGCGCTGCTGATTCGTATGCAGTTGTGGTCTCCCCGAGGATCACTGCTCAGCGCCAACCTCTACAACCAGGTGTACACAATGCACGGAACGACGATGGTTTTCCTCGTCGTCATGCCTATTGGTGCTGCGTTTGCGAACTATCTGATCCCGTTGCAGATCGGGGCCCGCGACGTTGCGTTCCCACGAATCAATGCATTCAGTTTCTGGGCGTTTTTGGCCGGCGGCGTTTTCCTTAACTCGAGCTGGTTCCTAGGCGGTGGCGCCGACGGCGGTTGGTTCATGTACGCACCAAACAGCGGTGTCATCTTCTCGCCCACCAATGGTATTGATTTCTGGAACCTTGGTCTGATCATCACCGGTATCGCATCGCTTACCGGTGCAGTGAACCTCATTGTCACGGTGCTCAACATGCGAGCTCCCGGTATGACACTTATGCGAATGCCGATCTTCACCTGGATGGCACTCGTCTCGCAGTTCTTGCTGCTCTTCGCAATCCCCGTTCTTACGTCGGCGCAGGTTCTGCTCATGCTTGACCGTTTGTACGACGCAAACTTCTTCAACGTTGCGAAGGGTGCCAACCCGCTCTTGTGGGAGCACTTGTTCTGGATCTTCGGACACCCCGAGGTGTACCTCATGATCCTTCCCGCTTTTGGTTTGGTCTCGGAAATTCTTCCGACCTTCGCGCGTAAGCCGATCTTCGGTTACCCATTCATCGTGTTCTCCGGTATCGCCATTGGCTTTATGGGCTGGGGCGTATGGGCCCACCACATGTTCGTGTCCGGCATCGGGCCGATCTCGGTGACCGCGTTCTCGCTCACCACGATGTTCATCGCGGTGCCAACGGGCGTGAAGATACTGAACTGGACCGCCACGATGTGGGGCGGCAAGTTGAACTTTTCTGCGCCGATGCTGTTCTCGATCGGTCTCGTCACGATGTTCACCATCGGTGGCCTCTCCGGCGTTATGCACTCAGTTGCCCCGATGGACACACAGCAGACCGATACTTACTTCATCGTCGCTCACTTCCACTACGTACTCTTCGGTGGAGCGTTCTTCGGGTTCATGGCCGGGTTCTACTTCTATTGGCCGAAAGCGTTTGGCTACATGCTCAACGAGAGCATCGGTAAAGCCAACTTCTGGTTGATGCTTCTTGGCTTCAACCTCACCTTTGCCCCGATGCACGTGCTCGGACTTCAGGGCATGAGCCGTCGTATCTATACCTACGACGCGGGCTACGGGTTCGAATTCTGGAACAAGGTCGCCACTATCGGTGCGTTCACGCTTGCCGGCAGTATCGCCCTGTTTATCTTCAACATCTTCTACAGCAAGTCAAAAGCGAAGACGCTTCCGCCGGTCGGTCCCGACCCGTGGGATAGCCGCACGATCGAATGGATGACCCCGTCTCCGACGCCGGCCTACAACTTCGATCCAATCCCCACCGTTACCCGCGTAGACGACTTCTGGTATCGCAAGTATGGCGAAACAAGGGACGGCAAGTTGGTGCGCATCGCCTCGACTGCAGAGGTTGCACAGCAGCGCACCGACGGCAAGGGCATTCACCTTCCATCGCCGTCCTATTGGCCGATTGTGCTGGCCTTCGGACTTCCGATCGTTGCCTACGGACTCATCTTCAGCCTTTGGCTTGCGCTTATCGGCGGCATCGTTGTTCTCGCAGCTATCTACGGCTGGGTTATGGAACCGCCAGACGATCCCGATCTCGCTCATGACGATCATGGCCCCGATGCTCATGCTTCCGATGGCGGCGACGCCGCGGTTCCCGACTCCGCAGACGCAGTGAAGGAGGTCGAGACCGTTGGCTGAAACTCTCACCTCCCGTCCGACATTGGCTGACGCCGACGCGCATCAGGCGCACGCGCATATCGATGCCGACACCAACACCGGCATTTCCAACACGAAGTTGGGCATGTGGCTGTTCCTGGCGTCAGAGTGCTTGTTGTTCGGCGGTTTGATCACCACCTATCTGCTGTACAGGCGTCCGCTTCAAGGTCCGACCCCAGACGAAATTTTCGATATTCCGTTTACGTCAACCTCGTCGTTCGTTCTTCTCATGTCGTCACTCACCATGGTGTTGGCTGTTTCGGCCATCGAGCGCGGAGAGCATCAGCGCATGCGCGTCTGGCTCGGAGCAACTGCTGTTCTTGGCGCAACGTTCTTGGCGGGTCAGATCTACGAATTCACTGTGTTCGTTCGCGAAGGTCTCGGGTTTACCACCAGCCGATTCAGTTCAGCGTTCTACACACTCACTGGCTTCCATGGCATCCACGTCACGGTCGGCATCATCATGCTTGTCTCGGTTGTGCTGCTGTCGCTGCGAGGCAAGATTCCGGAACATAAGGCTGAGACCGTCGAAATCGTCGGCCTGTACTGGCACTTCGTTGATGTCGTTTGGGTCGTCATCTTCGCCGTCGTGTACCTCATCCCAACCTGATCGAGGAGCATCACATGACCATTACCTCACATGACGACGTCCCCACCACTGTTCTCGATGGTGCAGTCAAGGACTATTCGCGCGACAAGGTCTATGTCCTGACCGCGATCTTCCTCGCAGTTCTCACCATCATCGAAGTCTTCACCTATACCGCGCCGGATTTTCCGCTGTGGGCCGAGGAACTCCTTATCCCGGTGCTCATGATCCTGATGGCCGTGAAGCTCTTCACGATCCTCTACATCTTCATGCATCTGAAGTTCGACAAGCCGATCCTGACTCGCATCTTCTATTCGGGCTTGGTCCTTGCGGTGCTTGTGTACATCGCGATGTTGACGACCTTCCGTTTTTGGTTCTAGAAGTACCGCCAGAGCGAAAGTTGTCCCTGACTGGTCAGGTGCACTCACACGCACAAGACTGAGACCATGTTCTCAGCGATGCCCTCATTCGCAGCCCATTGGGAAGTCTGGGGATTGTTGCTGGCGATAGTGGCCGGCGGTCTCTTCGTAGCGAAAGTGATTGGTCCGAAAGTTGTCGAGCCGGGCACTCAGGTTGTGTCGAGACGTCAGGCCGTTTCATTTTGGTTGGCTGTTGCGTTTATGACGGCGGTGTCGGTGTGGCCGCTTCATGACATCGCTGAGCAACGGCTGTATTCAGGACACATGTTTCAGCACCTTGTGCTGACAATGGTTGTCCCGCCGCTCTTTCTCCTTTCGTGTCCAACGTGGCTAGCTGAACTTTTTGTGGCGTCAGGTGGACGGTTATGGCGAGTTATCCAAGTACTCGCAACACCGATTTTGGCGTTTGCGTTGTTCAACTCGTTCAACATGCTCAGCCATATGCCGCAGTTCGTGAATACCTCGACATCGAGCGGCCCATTCCATTTCACTGCACATGTCCTCTTCGTCGTTACCGCGCTCATCATGTGGCTACCGGTATGCGGACCTTGGCCGCAGTTGCGGCTTTCGATACCAGGTCAGATGGTGTATCTGTTTGCCCAATCACTTCTTCCGACACTTCCGGCAGCGTGGCTGTGGCTCTCGCACACGGTGGTGTACGACGCGTACGACCAGCCCATTCGCTTGTGGGGGATCTCGGCGAAGAGCGATCAAGAAGCTGCTGGCCTCATTATGAAAGTGATTGAAGCTGCGTACCTTTGGGGAATTATCGGTGTGCTGTTCTTCCGTTGGGCGGCGCGACACCACAACGCCGATCAAGAGGGTCTCTATCTCACTGAACGCCAGATTCTCGAATGGGAAGAAGGCGAACGCGGAGGCCTTGATTCGTTGCCGTCCGGTACTCCCCGCAAGACGTCACCGACGTAATTACTCCCAGCGAAAGAATTTCACTGCTGCGAGCGGCGCAAGAACAGCCCATACGGCAAGCACGATCCAGGCCGAGCCTGCAGGTTCAGCGCCACTCCGCAGACACGATTGCAGCACCTCGCTGAGGGCTCCCGATGGCAGCACCTTGCCGATGGTGCCAAAGAAACCCGGCATTTCACTGAACGGAATGATCATTCCGCCCAGCAGAAGAAGCACCAGATAGAGACCGTTTGCCAGTGCAAGGGTCACCGTGCCCCGCAACGTGCCGGCCATCAGTAGGCCGATTCCACCGAACGCAAACGCACCGAGCACGACAGCGGGAAGAGCTAGCAACGGCGTACCGCCTGGGTTCCAGCCGAGAAGAAATGCGGCGATCACGATGAGAGCGATCTGCAGAATGAGAAGAATCTTCAC
This sequence comes from Acidimicrobiales bacterium, assembly GCA_044339605.1. GTDB lineage: Bacteria > Actinomycetota > Acidimicrobiia > Acidimicrobiales > Acidimicrobilacustridaceae > Acidimicrobilacustris. Next base: position 74,128 of record JBIIVE010000001.1, on the reverse strand, counting down.
CATTCCGATCTTGGCCAGCACCCAACGCCCGCGACCAAGTGGCGTTGAGCCAAGGCGCTTGAGCACTTTGTAATGCCGTTCGAAACCGGTTCCAATGGCGAGTGCAACCATGGCATTCGACATCACTGCAAGCGCAATGATGCCGGGAGCAAGAAAATCAACGCGCTTGTCGACGCCTGCCGGAATCGGCAGAACCTTCACCGCAGAGAAGAACACCAGCAGTAAAAGTGGAATCGCGACGTTGACGAGCAACTGTTCACCATTGCGCAGACTGAGCATCAATTCAGAACGCGTCTGTGCCAGTAGCGCTTTCATCGACGCGACCTCCGTCGACGGGTGGCTGCGGGTTCTGTCGCAGGCTCTGCGGCGTCAGCGGTGAGGCGCAAGAACACGTCTTCAAGACGCTGCCGCCCGGCGCGCAAATCGGCCAAGGGGAGATCCATCTCAGCCAGCCATGCAGTGATAGCGGCAACCATCGCTGGTGTTGCCGCGGAAGCAACGACGTATTCGCCTGGTGAGGCTTCGGTAACCACAGCGCCGATGTGATCGCCAAGCGAAGAAACGTCGAGGCCCGAAGGCGCGCCGAATCGAACATCGTCACCTTGCGACGCGCGCATAAGTTCAGTGGGTGTTCCATCGGCGAGCACAACGCCGTGATCGATGATGACCACGTGGTCGGCGAGCTTTTCGGCTTCTTCAAGATCGTGGGTCGTAAGCAGCACTGCGACGCCGCGATCGCGAAGTTTGGAGATGATCCGTCGAATCAGTTGGCGGCCAGAAGGGTCGATGCCGGCGGTGGGCTCATCGAGGAACGCGACATCGGGTCGCCCGACTAATGCGAGTGCGAGTGAGAGCCGCTGCTGTTCGCCGCCAGACATGGAACGCCAGGTCGAGGAGCGATGATCAGCCAACCCGACGAGATCAAGCAGTTCATCGGGGTCGATGGGGTTGTCGTAGTACGAAGCAGACAGATGCAGCGCTTCGGCTGGCCGCATGCCGGTCGCAACGCCGCCGGACTGCAACATCACGCCGATGCGGGCGACGAGCTGACGATGTTCGGCCACAGGGTCGAGTCCCAGAACCCGAACCGAACCGGCGGTGGGGCGTCGATAGCCCTCGAGGGTTTCGACGGTTGAGGTTTTGCCCGCGCCATTGGGACCAAGGAGTGCGGTGATCTGCCCGGGCATGGCCTGAAAGGACAGTCCATTGACGGCAACTCGATCGCCGTAGCGAACGGTGAGGTCGGTGACCTCGATCGCAGGTTGAGAAGCAGAAGAAACCACGATCTGACGCTACCGGGCCGACGACTACGGTTCAGAACCGTGATCGACGTTCGCCGAATCCGTTCCGAGTACGACGCTGTTCGAGCCTCGCTTGCCCGACGTGGCGACGAAGGGGCCCTGCGCGACCTCGCTCAGGTGGCCGAACTCGATGAAAAGAGTCGTCAGATCGCCGCCGAACGTGACGATCTACGAGCACAGGTCAACGGATTGTCCAAAGAGGTCGGTCAGTTGCGCCGCGATGGTGATGCGGCCGGCGCCGAAGCGTTACAGGAACAAAGCCGCGCCCTCGGCGAGCGCGAGCGTGAAGTGACCGCCGTGGCCGACGAGGTCGCTGGTCAGATGCGCGAACTTCTGCTGCACATCCCGAATCTTCCATCACCCGATTGCCCCGATGGTAAAGGCGAAGCCGACAACGTCGAAGTGAAGCGCGTCGGTGTTGGCGACGATCCGGCTGCGTGGGCCGAACACCAACGTGTTCCACACTGGGACATCGGTACCGAACTTGGCATTCTCGATTTGGAACGAGCAGTGAAGATGTCGGGCGCGATGTTCACGATGTTCCGCGGCCAGGGCGCCACGTTGTCTCGTGCCCTGTGTCAGGCTGCGCTCGATCGCAATGCCGATGCGTTCGAAGAGGTTCGCCCACCCACCGTGGTACTGACCGAAACAATGATCAGCACTGGTCATCTTCCGAAGTTCATCGACGACGCGTACCACCTCGAACGCGACGACCTTTGGGCCATCCCCACTGCCGAAGTTCCGCTCACGTCGTTAGCGCGTGATGAAATTCTGCGCGGTGCCGATCTCCCGATGCGCCTTATGGCGCAAACCGCATGCTTCCGTCGTGAAGCTGGTTCGGCCGGACGCGACACCCGTGGCTTGTTGCGCGTGCACGAGTTCGACAAGGTCGAGATCCTTGCGTACTCGACGCCCGAACAAGCGCCTGCACTCCACGAAGAACTACTTGCCCGCGCTGAAGGGCTTATTGGTGCACTCGGACTTACCTACCGAGTACTCGACCTTTGCACCGGCGACATCGGTAACTCCTCCGCCCGCACCTTCGACATCGAGGTCTATGCGCCGGGTGTCGACCAGTGGCTTGAAGTTTCGTCGGTGTCGTGGTTTACCGATTATCAGGCTCGTCGCGCCAACATTCGTTACAAGGTTGAGGGTGCGAAGGGCAACGAGGTCGCCCACACGTTGAATGGTTCTGCGCTTGCCGTTCCCCGTGTTTGGGCCGCGGTTGTTGAAACTCATCGCCAGCCCGATGGCACCGTGCGTATTCCCGAGGTTCTGCAGCCGTACATGCGCGGCGCAACCTCAATCGGCTGATCCTCACGTGATTCTTCTTCGTCGATTCGCTGTCATCGCGGTCGGCGGCGTTCTTGGATCGTGGATGCGTTGGCGATTATCCGTGTGGTTTCCCGTTGCATCAGGAACATTCCCAACAACGACACTTGCGATCAATCTTGTTGGATCCGCGCTGATCGGTGTTGTGCTGGTGCTTTTTCTTGATCGACAGCCGCCGCGACTGCTCACACATTCGTTCCTTGGCACCGGCATTCTCGGCGCGTTCACTACGTTCTCGACCTTCACGGTTGAGAGCGCAGAGCTGCTTCGGCAATCGAAACCGGTTACCGCACTCGCGTATGTGATCGTTTCTGTTGTTGGTGGAGTGTTTGTGGCCATGACGTCGATGCGCCTCACTCGCCGGGTCGTGCACCTCGAGGTCGGGTCATGAGCGGCTGGCTCATCGTTGGACTCGCAGGTGCATTCGGGGCAACGAGCCGCCACGCGGTGGACATTGGCCTAAGGCGTTGGTTCCCTAAGGGTCCGTCAATCGGCATTCTCTTTGTGAACCTTCTCGGTTCATTTGTTCTCGGAATCGTTGTCGGAGTTGCCGCAACGCGAACGATTGACGAAAACCTCCGGCTCGGTGTTGCTGCCGGGTTCTGTGGTGCATTCACCACGTTCTCGACGTTTGCGGCCGAACTTGCCGGCTTGCTGAATGATCGCAATCAACGGATGTTGCTGCAGTGGACGGCGGCAATGGTGATCGGTGGCGGAGTTGCCGCCGCTGTGGGAATCGCTATCGGTCGTTCGTGGTGAGCTGCGCTTGGCGTTCATCGCCAGTGTGGAGTGAACTGGATCTATGAGCGCAGCCCCGGAACTTGATCTCCTACGTGCGGAACTCCAGGAAAAGGGCTTGCGCCGTGCCGAGTTACTTGACGATCCCTTTGCGCAGTTCGATGCATGGTTTGAGTTCGCCAAGAGCGTGAACACTCATGAGCCTCATGCCATGGTGCTTTCGAGCGTTGGTGCTGACGGAATGCCGTCGTCCCGCCATGTGCTGCTGAAAGGTTTGGATCACGGCTTTGTGTTCTTCACGAACTACACGAGTCAGAAGGGTCGTGAACTGACCGATCATCCCCAGGCGTCAATCTGTTTCCCTTGGAACATTCTTTCTCGCCAGGTTCGAGTGATTGGCGCTGTTGAGAAAGTCACCGAGGCGGAAAGTGATGAGTACTTCAGTACCCGACCGCGCGGCAGTCAGATCGGTGCGTGGGCCTCACAGCAAAGTGACGTGATGGCCAACCGTTCGGTACTTGAATCGCGCTGGGCGGAAACTGACGAGCGTTTCGAGGGCGTGGACGTTCCTCGTCCTCCCCATTGGGGTGGATTTCGTGTGCTGCCGAGCGAGATTGAGTTCTGGCAAGGCCGACAGTCACGATTGCACGATCGATTCCGCTACACCGCCGACGCCTCGCAGCCGACTGGTTGGAGCATCGAACGGCTGAATCCCTAAAGGTGTAACTGTTAGGGAAGAACCTTCATCACTTCTTCGGCCAACAAATGAATGTGGTCGAGGTCGTCCATGTCGAGCACCTGAAGATACATGCGCGTTGCACCGGCTTCAGCGAACGACGCGATCTTGTCGAGCACCTGCGCGGGTGAACCAGCGGCACCATTAAGGATGAGTTCATCAACCTCACGGCCGATGTTCTGGGCACGACGAGCGACCTCAGCGTCGTTCGTGCCTACGCACAGCACCTGCGCGACCGAATAGATCATCGACTCCGGATCACGACCACGCGCTTCGCACGCGGCGCGCACGTTGTCGCATGACGCGCGATAAATCTCGACTGGCGGGAACGGAAGGTTGAATTCGCTGGCGTATTTCGCAGCCAATGCAGGTGTGCGCTTGGGGCCGTAGCCGCCCATGATGATCGGCGGGCCACCAGCCTGAACCGGCTTAGGAATCGCAGGCGAACCAACGATGGTGTGGTGTTGCCCTTCGAACGAGTACTGAGAATCGATCGGTGTGTTCCACATACCTGTGATGATTTCGAGCTGCTCTTCGAGAATGTCGAAGCGCTGACCAAGAGTGGGGAACGGAATGCCGTAGGCGGTGTGTTCGGCATCGAACCAACCAGCGCCGAGACCAAGTTCGATGCGCCCGTCACTCATGTCGTCGATTTGTGCAACCGCCACCGCGAGCTGTCCCGGCAAACGGAATGTTGCCGAAGCGACGAGTGTGCCAAGACGAATCGTGCTGGTCTCGCGTGCGATGGCACCGAGGGTGACCCAGGAATCGGTGGGGCCAGGAAGTGGATCCCCGGCTCCCATGCGCAGGTAATGATCGGAACGGAAGAAGGCGTCGAAACCGAGTTGTTCGGCGAGTTGCGCGACGGCGAGTTGTTGGCGATACGAAGCGCCCTGCTGGGGTTCAACAAAGATTCGGAGTTCCATACCCCGAGGCTACTTGTCGTCGGTCCGTGCCTTACTGAGCAACGCAATGAACACGATGATCGCGATGACGAGTCCAAGGATGAGCCCGATGCGGGTTGGGCCAACATCGTTGATCCATTGGGTGATGTGGCCGTTGAGATCGAACATCCAACCGGCGATGCCGCCGCCTGAGGTGTTGCCGTTCAACACGCGCAGTTCGTACCAGCCGTAATAGGCCACGTAGAGACCGGCAAGCACGAGAAGTACGCCCGAAATGCGATTGATGTGCGGCAGGACACCGCGCATCTTCTTCACGATGCCTTGGCGTGCGAGTGCGATGGCAAGTGTGAGCACGATCAATACGAGCCCCATGCCAAGCGCATAGGCAATGAATGCGCCGAGGCCTACGAAGAAGTTCTGTTGGTCGATGACGGTCGAGATCGCAGCGATGAACAACGACAACGTGCAGCTCAGCGATACGAGCGCATAGGAAATGCCGAACACGAAAACCGATCCGAGCTCTCGCCCTTCGGGACTCTTTGAAATCTTCGGCAAACCCACAGTGATTTCTCGACCCATGAGTAAGCGAATACCGAGGATCACCAAGACAATGCCCAGCACGATGGTGAGCCACGGCAACTTGTCGATAATGGAAGAAAGAATCGGATCAAGAACGAGTCCGAGAACGCCGAAGACAACAACAAAGCCAGCCGTCATTGCGGCACCAACTGCGAGTGCACGCAAAACCGTGGCGTCGGCTCGGTTGTCGGTTTCCCTCGCGTTCTCAAGCCCTAAGAAATACGACAAGTACGCCGGCAACATCGCGAAGCCACACGGGTTGAACGTTGCGACCATGCCAACACCAAACGCGTAAACAATTGCCGAGTTCATATCAGTTACCGGTTGCGGTCTTCACAAGTGCGGTGAACTGTGCTTCGGTGAGCGCGCCAGAGTGTGTAGCGAGAATGGTTCCGTTTGACGCCACGAGGACGGTGTAGGGAAGTCCGATTCCACCGAGTGAGCGCAGAATCGAACCTTTGACATCGCGACCAAGCAGATAGGTAACACCTGTGCGATCTGCCATTGCTTGTCCGAGTTCGGGAGGTTCCAGATAATCAAGACCAAGAACATCGATGTCGTTGCGGTTGGCTTGCCACACCTTTTCGAGCGCTGGCATTTCCGTTATGCAAGGTACGCAGGTCGAGGACCACACATTGATGAGCAGTGGTTTGTCATTCGGTGCGAGTTCTTTGGTTGAACCATCGAAGGCGACGTAGGAGATGTTCGGCAACCTGGTGCCGGCCACGTCGTTCGTGATGACGAGCTCAGGCGGTTGCGTGGCATTGGGGTCGAGCTTGGTGACATCGGACGATGTTGTCGATGAACTGCCCGAGATCGAGATGATGAGCGCAATTGCGAAACCCACGACAATCAGTCCCGCCACAGTCAGCGGGAGATAACGGCGCACGGCCGATCGGGGTTGGGGAGGAAGCGGTGCGGGGTCCATATGAGATCCGACTGCGAGAGGCAGTTCCGACCGTACTTGGACCCCCGCACCACTCCCAATCACCTCTCGGCTAGAGGCCGGTTCGGTGACAGGTCCGACTGTCCGAGGCAGCAGGTGGGATCGGCTCGGGGGCGGCGATCCCACCCGGCTGCGGGCAGGTGGTTGCTAGGCGGAGCGCAACCAGGACTGAAGGTGCACCGGCACGGGGATGTCGGGCAGCTCATCCTCGACTCGAGCGAGCTTCGGCGGGCGGCCGCGGCGACGCTTGGTGGCGAGGATCTTTCCGTTGATGAACATTTGTCCACCCCACACGCCCCATGGCTCGTGGCGCTCAATGGCCCCTTCGAGACATTCGACGATCACCGGACAGGTCGAACAGATCGACTTGGCCATGGCGATGTCCTGGAGCTCTTCAGAGAAGTAGACGCCGGTCAACGTTGCGTTGAGGTCGTTGCATGCGGCGTCGGCCCTGACGGCCGGTGAGATGTCGTCGAGCGTCTCGGCGAGCATCGGTTCTTTCCTTTCGTGGGTGCACCGGAGTGCAGATGAGCTGAAAATGGGTGGTGGGGGTTGAGGGACAGGCGTTGGTGGACAGGTGTAGGTGGATGGGGGCGTGGCCGCACATGAAGAAAGGCCGCCGGGGGAACCCGGCGGCCTCAGTGCATGTACGCAGTGGTTACTGCGTCAGCTCAGAGATCGCCGGGACGGGTGCTTATGACCGAAGGTCGTAAAAGCGTTGATCCCGGTGGCATACCAAGTGGCGGAAATGGTCACGTTGGCGCGCGATGCCACAGGCGCGACAGAGGCCGGAATGGCCGAATTGCGCGGTGCGGAGGCGGTCGTGAACATGAACTCCACCGAACCATGCATGTGGTGGCCCCGTCAACTGAATTATTGGAGATTGGTCTGTTCCCGTTCCTGCCAAGGGATCGGGGGCTAGCGTCGCTGGTCATGGGAGACGCGGATTCGGGGGCGGCAAAGGGTTCGACCCGGCGAGTCGAGCGTGAAAACGGCGCAAGTCGGGTGCTGCCCATTCCGAGTTTGGGTCGAGTTTTCCGACGCGAGCGCCGGGTGCGTTTGGGCGATGTCGACGCCACCGGCCGCCTTCGCCTCGATGCCGTGGCCCGCTATCTGCAAGACGTCGCCACTGATGATTCCGATGATCTCGGGAGCCTCGAGGCCCGGGCCTGGGTGGTTCGTCGCACGTTGATCGAACAGCATCAGGCCCCGCGCAACAGCGAAGACCTTTCGCTGGCCACGTTCTGTTCGGGGATGGGCAATCGCTGGGCCGAACGGCGCGTGTCGATGGCTGGAGCGGGTGGCGGCTCGGTAGAAGCCGTGACGTTGTGGGTGCACCTCGACCCAGTAACCGGTCGGCCGAAGACATTGCCCGCAGAGTTCGTTGCGACCTACACCGAACCTTCGGGTGGGCGCGAGGTCACTGCCCGCCAAGTGCACGAACCAGTTGTTCCGGGCGATGACGACGTACACACGATGCCGTGGTGGCCGCGTGTCACCGATCTCGATGTGCTGAATCATGTGAACAACGCAGTGGCATGGGAAGTCGTTGAGCAAACCCTCGAGCGGGTGCGTGCGCGTGAACTTCTTGAACTTGATCCGTCGGGTTCGTTGCGCGCTGAAGTGGAATTTCGCGATGCGATTGATTACGAGGTTGTTGTTGCATCGATGCCATTGACGATCGCGTATCGAGCGACTGATGGTGTTCTCAATATTGCGTTGTGGTCAACCGATGGGGAATCGGTATACGTCACCGCGCGGGTGACACCTCGCGGGTGAGTCGTCGCACTGCGAGTTAGTCAGCTGCGTCGAGCGCAGCTAAGGCGGCGTCGAGCATGCGTGCGGAACAACCACTCATTGAAATGGGCGGAGCGAGTTCAGTCACAAGCAGTTCGGTAATTGCTCGAAGTGCGGAGGATGCTTCGCCTTCGCTGAGCACGATTGGTGCACCGGTGTCGCCGCCGTGAGAAACAGCTGGTTCAAGTGGAATGCATCCCAGCAATGGCAAACCTTCATCGGCAGCAAGCGTTGCACCGCCGCCCTCACCGAACACGGCGTGCGTATGACCGTGTTCGCAGGTGAATGCGCTCATGTTTTCGATGACGCCGAGAACATGGAGGTGACTCTTTCGGGCCATGGTGACTGCACGAGTCGCGACACGTTGCGCGCCAACTGCGGGTGTCGTGACCACAATCATTTCCGCTTGCGGAAGCATGCGCGCAAGGCCCATTTGGACATCGCCGGTGCCGGGTGGAAGGTCGATGACGATGTAATCGAGATCGTTCGCCCACGAGACGTCTTCGAGGAAGTGCTGCACGGCGCGATTCAAAATGAGTCCGCGCCACATGAGTGCATCGGTTTCGTCATCGACGAGTAATCCCATGGACACGACATCGAGTCGGCCGGTGCCGATGGGAATCGACTTCGGGATGATCGTGCGTTCTTCGTTCGGGCCAGTTGTTGCTTCAAGTCGGCCTTCAATGCCGAGCATGCGCGGAATCGAGAAACCCCAGATGTCGGCGTCGATGACACCAACGGCGAAACCGCGATTGGCCAGGGCTGCCGCAAGGTTGGCGGTAACTGAGGACTTTCCGACGCCCCCCTTGCCTGAGGCAATGGCGAGCACTCGGGCACCCGGTGGAACTCGGTTGGGGCCGGCGGTGGATTGGGCGTGCTTGCGAGCGACGTCCATGGCCGCGGCTTTTTGCTCGGCATCCATCTCGACCCAATCGATGGAGGCCGAGGTCACGCCGGGGAGGCCCTCGATGCGGGTGAGGATCTCTCGCTTCAGTTGGGCCTTCAGCGGGCAGCCAGCGGTGGTCAGAGCCACCACGACGACCGCAGCGCCGGCTTCGGAAACGGTTGCGGAGCGGGCCATTCCCAGTTCCACGATGTCGGCCCCGAGCTCGGGATCGACCACACCTCGGAGTGCAGCGAGGATCTCGTCGCTGGTGGGAAGGGCTTCCATACGGGAAATCTACCGGCGAGGAGGGAGCTCTCCCCGCCCAAACGTGTGATCTTGGCGATGATTCCGCTACCCTTTTGCGATACACCGCTGAATCACGGAGGACAACAGTGATCACGCTCACCGAAACCGCATCTTCAAAGGTCGCCGAACTCATCGCCCAAGAGGGCCAGGGAGATCTCATGCTCCGCGTTGCAGTGCGCCCCGGCGGCTGCAGTGGCTTCTCCTACGAAATGTTCTTTGACTCTGAAAAGGATTCAGAAGACGTCGTGAACACCGAGTTCGGTGTTCCGGTCGTGGTCGATCCTTCAAGCGCTCAGCTCCTCACTGGCGCCACCCTTGATTACAAGGATGGCCTTCAGGGTGCGGGCTTCGCGATCGACAACCCCAACGCGCAGAAGACCTGCGGTTGCGGTAACTCGTTCAGCTGATCTTTCCTTCACTTTCTGATCGACGACCGCCTTCGGGCGGTCGTCGTCGCGTAGCGCCCTCTTCTTTCTCGACCTGACCGTGGTGGCATGACCGATTCCTCTCCAGCGGAACCAGCGCAGATCACGTTCGCCGTCGATGGCGAACAGGTGAGCGTTCCCGACAACGGCGTGTCGTTGTTGGCGGCATTGCGCGGTCGGCTCGGAAATCGGGCGCCAAAAGCGGGATGCAGTCCGCAGGGTCAGTGTGGTTGCTGCACCGTGTTGGTCGATGGCGCACCGCGAGTCGCATGTGTCACGCCAGTTCGCCGTATCGCTGGCCGTGTGATCACGACCGTTGATGGATTGGCCGAAGAAGACCGCGAGCGCTGGTCCGATGCGCTGTTGGCAACGGGCGGAAGTCAGTGTGGTTTCTGCACCCCAGGCATTGTGTGTCGACTTGAAGGCTTACGTTCGAAAAACACTGCGGCCGACGATCTCGATGCAGTCGATCGCGCCTTGGCTGCGCATCTGTGTCGATGCACCGGCTGGCAAACGATTCGCGAAGCATGGTCGATGGTCGTGAGCGGTTCGTCTGCCGTGGAACATGCACGAGGTGGAAATCGGAATTTCGACGCTGCGTCTCGCCGGGCAACTATCGAAGGTCGATCAACACAGCAGGTTTCTGCAGAGGTTGTGCTTGGTCGTGGTGGGTTCTCCGAAGACACTGCGCCGTCCGATGCACTCGTTGCCATTCCCAATGGTGAAGGTGGATGGGTTGTCGCTGGTTCATTGCCTGAAGCCCGCGCGTTGGCGGGCAAGGTGCAAGGGCGACACGGAACGACATCGCCAGAGCCGCCGCTTGAGCTCCCTGAAGGCGATTGGGAACTGACGCTGCGAACTGGTTGGGTCGAGCCGGCCTATCTCGAGACCGACGCGTCGTGGTGTGAACCTGGTGGCGAGCCGTTTACGTCGCTCGCGAACGGCGGTGCATTCGGAGGCAAGTTGACGACCGATGTCGGTCGCGTTGCTCGTGAACTTGCGTATGAACATCGACAAGCGGTTCGTGTGGTGTTGTCTCGCGAGGACGTTGTGCGAACTGGACCAAAGCGTCCGCCGATTGCTGCTGGTATTCGCCCTGATGGTTCAGGCGTGATTCGGGTTGTCCGCACCGACGGGATTGCAGAAGTAATCGCGCGCGTCGCCCCGCGATTGGTTGTTGAGGAAGTCGATGTCGTTGGACCACCAACCTCGGTCGATATCCGCGGCGCCGGCGTTGTCGAAGCGCAGCTTCTTCTTGCTGCGCTTGATGCAAAGAAGAATGCACAAGCCATCGATGGCGAAGCGCATGTCGCATCAGTGACAAGTGCAGAGGGTGCAGTCGCCACCGTTGCGATTGGTCTCGATGGTGGCATTCGTGTTGATCTTCGCTGCGGTCGTTTGCTCGACGCGATCGTTCTTCGCTCTTATGCAATCGGTGCGGTTCATATGGCACTCGGTTGGGTAACAAGCGAGGGTCTGTCGGTTGCCGAGGACGGAACGATTAGCGATCTGACGATTCGTTCCTTTGGCGTCCTTCGTTCCACTGACATGCCGCATGTTGAGGTGACGTTGCACGAGGAAGACAGCGAACCGGTCAATGGCTCTGATGCGGTCTTTGCCGCAGCAGCAGCAGCGGTGTGGTCGGCTCAAGGTTGGCCGACCGATTGGCCGACCGGTCGCAGTGTTCTCGGCGACGAACGTGTGACACAGTGAGTTCATGAGCACTCCTATTGGTCCGTACACACCCATCGTTCGTGCCGGCGACTTCCTCGTGATCTCCGGTCAACTCGGATTGGTCAACGGAGAAATGATCGTGGGTGGCGTGACGCACGAGACCACGCAGGCTCTGACGAACATGGCGGCGCTCCTTGAAAGCGAAGGCGCCTCGCTTGCCGACGTCGTGAAGACCACCGTCTTTCTTCGCCATATGCGCGATTTCGACCTCATGAACGAGGCCTACATGGCGGCATTTGGTGATCATCGGCCGGCACGCAGCGCCTTCGCAGTGGTCGAGCTGCCTCGTGTGGCCTTGGTCGAGATTGAAGCGTGGGCCTGGTCGCCCGCCGAGAAGTAAGGTTTCGCCCATGCCTGGTGTCGTCATCATCATCCTCGTGCTCCTGATCGCAATCCCTGTCGGGTTTCTCATGACCATGTCGATCGTGGCGGGCGTGTTGGGCTGGAGCGTCGGAGACGAGGTCGACGTCAACTATGCCGGGACTGAAGACTTCGCCCTGGCCCATCCCGAATCCTGATCCGATCTCGTTCGCTCGCTGGCTCGAGATGAACTTTTCGCGTCCCCACAACTTTTCGTCGACACGGACCGGCGAGAGCGGTAGCGTGCCGATTCGTTAAGAAGGTGCTGGGAAGGTGTTCCGACCCCGCAGGACAGAAAGGGGTTCCGGAATGGCTGCCGGTACCGTCAAGTGGTTCAACGCAGAAAAAGGCTTCGGCTTCATTTCACGTGAAGGAGGCCCAGACGTATTCGTGCATTACAGCGCGATCAGCGGCTCGGGTTACCGCTCACTTGAAGAAGGTCAAGCTGTCGAATTCGAGGTCACCAGTGGCCCGAAGGGCGATCAGGCACAGGACGTTCGTCCGGTCTGAGACCACACTCATTTCGTAAACACGCCGCCCTTCGGGGCGGCGTGTTTCGTTTTTGCAGAGTGTTTCGTTTTGCGGCGGGTTGTGAACGCGATGGGTAACGAAGTGTGCTTAAGCGCCCCAGCGCGATTGGCCGAATCGATAGCCAACGCTACGAACGGTTTGGATCAGGTTGGCGTGATGTTCGCCGAGCTTGGCGCGCAAACGTCGGATGTGAACATCGACTGTGCGTGCGCCGCCGTAGTACTCGTAGCCCCACACCCGGCTAAGCAGAGTTTCACGCGTGAATACTTTGCCTGGGTTCGAGGAAAGGAACTTCAGTAGTTCGTATTCCATGTAGGTGAGATCGAGCGGTGCGCCACCGATCGCGGCTTGATAGGTCTCAAGGTTGAGCACGAGTTCGCCGTACTCAACGAGTTCGGGTCGGACACCTGCTCCGGTGTTCCAATACAAATGCTTGAGACGGGCTTCGAGTTCGCGCGGGTGGAACGGCGCCAAACAGAAATCGTCGTAGAGGTCGTCGCGCAGTTCGAGATCGCCTAATTGCGTTCCGCTTACTAAGAGCAAGAGAGGTTCGAGTGGAACATCGCGCTTGCGCAATGCGCGGCAGAGAGCAAACGCGCGCTCAGGGTCGAGATAGGCACAGATGATTGCGCCACCCCAACCGCTTTCGGGTTCGATACGAGACGCGGCGAGTTCGTCGCTTGCGGCCTTCCACGGATACCCGGACAAGTCGAGTGCTTGTGCGAGTTCCGGGGGCGGAGGATCGGGGAAGATGAGGATTGGCTCCATGGTGGCTACCAAGCCGGAAGGTAACGATCGAGTTCGAACTGCGTGACCTGAGCCTTGTAATCGGTCCATTCCGCACGCTTATTTCGTAAGAACCATTCGAAAATATGTTCACCAAGTGCTTCGGCAACGAGTTCGGAGCTCTCCATGACATCGAGTGATTCCGAAAGTGACTGCGGAAGAGGCCGGATGCCTTCGGCAGCGCGCTGCTCGGGAGTCAGTTCGAACACGTTCGCTGCCGCTTCGGGTGGCAGTTCGTAGCCGCCTTCGATTCCCTTAAGGCCAGCGGCAAGCATGACTGAATACGCGAGGTACGGGTTACACGCTGGATCGGGTGCGCGGTATTCGATGCGAGTCGATGACTGCTTGCCTCGCTTGGTAACCGGAACCCGAACAAGAGATGACTGATTGTTGCGGGCCCACGTGATGTACACCGGTGCTTCGTAACCAGACACCAAACGCTTGTAGGAGTTGACGAGCTGATTGGTGACGGCGGTGATCTCGGGTGCATGGTGCAACAAGCCAGCGATGAACCCGCGTCCAACCTTTGACAACCCGACAGGATCGCCAGGTTCATGGAATGCGTTCTCATCACCTTCAAACAGCGACATGTGCGTGTGCATACCCGAACCTTGCACGCCAGCAAGCGGCTTGGGCATGAACGATGCAAACACGCCCTGCTCCATTGCGATCTCTTTCACGATGAGACGGAACGTCATGATGTTGTCGGCCATCGTGAGTGCGTCGGTGTAACGCAGATCGATTTCGTGCTGACTCGGTGCATCTTCGTGAAACGAGTACTCAACAGGAATACCCATTGCTTCAAGAACAAGCAACGTGCGCGTGCGAAGGTCACTCGCAACGTCGGCAGTGGTGAGATCGAAGTACGAACCGGAGTCGAGCGGAACGAGCGGCTTCGAAGGATCGCCCTCGGCGAAGTAGAAGAACTCCATCTCGGGGGCGGTCATGAATGAGAAGCCGCGATCGTGAGCCTTATCGAGGTTGCGTTTAAGTACCTGGCGAGGGTCACCCTCGAACGGGGTGTCGTCGTGGTTGAGGATGTCGCAGAACATGCGGCCGGAGATTTCCGAGCCCTTTCCCCACGGGAGAATCTCGAAGGTGTTGGGGTCGGGCTTCGCGAGCACGTCCGATTCCTGTACCCGGCTGAACCCGTCGATTACCGAACCGTCGAAGTGGAGACCCTCTTCAAAGGCGTTCTCGAGTTCGGCCGGTGAGATAGCCACGGACTTGAGCTGGCCCAGCACGTCGGTGAACCACAAGCGGATGAGGCGAACCCCACGCTCTTCGACGGTCCTGAGCACGTAATCCTGCTGACGTTCCATGGGTCAAGTGTCCCACGCCCGGCCCTCTGGTCCCAAGGCCGTTCTTTGGCTTCCGGTCCGAGTTCACGTTCCGTTCACAATTGAGCAACAGCCGGGAAAAAGAAGGCTGGCACGATCTACTCAGCACTCCTCGCCAGCCACATCGGCCTTAGGGGTAGTGTCCCAACCGAATCAGCACTCTGGGACGGCCTAGAGAGCGCCCCCTCAGGAGGAACCGTGCAGGAACGCACCCCCGAAGAAGTACTGAAGCTGGTAAAGGACGAAGGCTGCGAATTCGTTGATTTCCGCTTCTCGGACCTGCCCGGCATCATGCAGCACGTGACGATCCCCGCCAGTGTTTTGGGCGAGAGTCATTTCACCGAGGGTCATGGATTCGATGGCTCTTCGGTCCGAGGATTCCAGCAGATCCAGGAATCAGACATGGTGCTGATCGCTGATCCCAACACCGTGTACATGGATCCGTTCATGAAGCACAAGACCGCCGTCATCCACTGCTACGTGGCCGACCCGGTGACGCACGAGAGCTACTCGCGTGATCCGCGTTATGTCGCAACCAAGGCCGAGGCCTACCTCAAGACCACTGGCATTGCCGACACCGCATTCTTTGGTCCTGAAGCTGAGTTCTTCGTGTTCGACGATGTTCGTTTCGACACGCAGCCCAATGGTTCGTTCTACATGGTCGACTCCGTCGAAGGTGAATGGAACTCCGGCACCGACGAGGGCCCGAACCTTGGCTACAAGCCCCGCACCAAGCAGGGGTACTTCCCAGTTCCGCCGATGGATCACTACCAAGACATGCGTAGCGATATGGCGCTCGCGCTCGAAGGTGTTGGCATCCCCGTCGAACTCCATCACCACGAGGTCGCCTCGGGCGGTCAGAACGAGATTGGCATCAGGTTCAACACGCTGTTGGCGATGGCCGATCAGCTCATGACGTTTAAGTACGTCCTCAAGAACGTCGCTTGGCAGGCCGGTAAGTCACTGACCTTCATGCCGAAGCCGATCTTCCAGGACAACGGTTCGGGAATGCACTGTCATATGTCGCTCTGGAATTCCGGTGAGCCGCTGTTCTACAGCGAGACCGGGTACGGCGGTCTTTCCGACATTGCTCGCTGGTACATCGGCGGCATCTTGCATCACGCCGCTGCAGTCATCGCATTCACCAACCCCACCACGAACTCGTTCAAGCGTTTGGTGCCGGGTTACGAAGCTCCGGTGAACCTCGTTTACAGCCAGCGCAACCGTTCTGCTTCGATTCGCATCCCGCTTGCTGGGCAAAGCCCGAAGTCGAAGCGCATTGAGTTCCGTTGCCCCGATTCAACGAGCAATCCGTACCTCGGATTCGCTGCGATGTTGATGGCTGGCCTCGACGGCATCCAGAACCGCATTGAGCCACCAGCACCGGTCGACAAGGACCTCTACGACCTTCCGCCCGAGGAACTTGCACTTGTTCCTCAGGTTCCGGCAAGTCTCGAACAGGCCCTCGACGCACTCGAGCAGGACAACGCGTTCCTCAAGGCTGGTGGCGTCTTCACCGACGATCTCATCGAAACGTGGATTGCGTACAAGCGCAAGAACGAGGTCGACGCGATTCGACTTCGTCCGCACCCCTACGAGTTCACGATGTACTACGACATCTGACCCTCAGTCGGGTACGACATCTGACCCAAAGTTTCATTGCATGAATCGAACGAGGATCGGTCCATTGGGCCGGTCCTCTTCGCGTGCGATGCAACGTAGGTGGATCAGTTGGGTACGGTGGAGATCGATGTCCACACTTTCCGATCGGCGGATCGGCCCGTTCATTGGCGCAAGCCTTCTTGCCCTCACCCTCCTTATCGTTGGCTGCGGGAGCTCGTCGACGAATGGTTCTGCGAAGACTGCCACTGCGTCATCCAACGAAAGTTCTACGTCGTCGAGTTCAACAACTTCGTCCACAGTTGCCGTTACTGCGAGTTCGGTGGCACCGACAACCGCCGTGGCGAATTCGGCGTCGACTCGCGATCGACTCGCCGTGCTTTCAGTCGACGACCGGCCATCGCCTCAGGGCGACTATCGCCGGGAGGAGTGGCCGCATTGGGCCGATGTGGATGGCAATGGCTGCGATGCGCGTCAGGATGCTCTCATTGCGTGGTCAATTGTTCCGGCAACAGTGAATCGTGCGGGAACATGCAAGGTCGTCGCCGGCTCATGGGTGTCTCCCTATGACTTGAAGGCCTCAAATAATTCCGGTGATTTTGATGTCGACCATCTCGTTCCACTAGCGAACGCTTTTGACTCTGGTGGTTGGTCGTGGAGCACAGAGCGTCGACGAGCGTTTGCAAATAATCCTGGCGAACTGGTTGTTGCATCAGCGTCTTCGAATCGATCAAAAGGCGCGGACACACCTGAGCAATGGCGACCACCAAATCGTGACTCTTGGTGCGCATATGCCGACGGTTGGGTGAAGGTGAAGAGCTCATGGGGACTCACCGTCACCACTGCTGAACGCGACGCGCTTGGACAAATGCTTGATACGTGCGGGATTGCCGGCCCCGTGTGGCCGTTAGGTGGAACATCGATGGCGAGTCCTCAAGGGCCACCACCGTCTGGGTCTGCATCTGGAGCGGTGCCCACTCCAGCACCCGCACCTCCCGTTGCTCCCGCTCCGGGCGGCGATGTGTATTACGCCAACTGCACCGCAGCTCGCGCGGCAGGTGCAGCACCGATCTACTCGGGGCAGCCGGGTTATCGCACCGCGCTCGATGGAGATAAAGACGGCGTTGCATGTGAGTGAGGAGTGGCTGCGCATGGCGTTGTCCTCATCAGTAGGGTTCGCGGCATGGAGCGACTTGAACTCACTGCTGAGGAACTGCTGACCACAACACGAGCAGTTCGCAAGCGCCTTGATCTTTTCCGATCGGTTGAGCGATCAGTTGTTGAAGAGTGCTTGCAGATCGCACTGCAGGCTCCGAATGGCTCCAATCGCCAGACGTGGAACTGGGTGGTTGTCGATGATGCCGAGACCCGTGTGGCCATGGCAGAGATTTGGCGAGGCGGCGCCGCTGATCTTGGAGCCGCTGCGGCTGCAACGTCTGTCCCAGCGCGGCCCCCGGCCGAGCGTCAGCCCCAGATCATGGAGTCGGTGTCATGGCTGAATGAACACCTGCACGAGGTACCAGTTTTGGTAGTTGCCACGGTCGACGGACGTCCGGAAGGCGCATCGATGTTTGCGCAGTCAACGATGTGGGGATCAGTGCTTCCGGCAGTGTGGAGTTTCATGTTGGCGTTGCGCAGTCGGGCAATGGGGAGTTGCTGGACGACCGTGCACCTTGAGCGCGAGCAGGCGATGGCCGATCTGCTTGGAATTCCCATCGACCAAGTCACTCAAGTGGGGCTATTCCCTGTTGCGTACACGGTTGGAACTGACTTCAAGCCTGGTGCGCGAGAAGCATCGGCCGACACCATTCGTTGGAACCGCTGGTAGTTACGCCTCGTTCGCGAGTAACTGACGCACCTGTGATTCAACAGCAGTGCCGTTGAAGAAGTCGGGGTTCGTGCCCGTGAACAGTCGAGCGACGTTGCCGAACATGAAATCGCTGAACTGATCGCGAGTGACGAGTTCGTCTTCGATGAGTTCCCATGCTTCGGGAAGTACGCCAGTGAAGTCTGGAACATCCCAGTGGCCGATATCAGATGCAAACATTGCGCGCAGTCGAGAGCCATCGGGGTTGATGTCCTCGTTGAAGGCAATGGCATTCATGGGGTCATCGGCTTCACACCCAAAGAAACACTGTTCAGTGAAGATCTTGACGATGTCAGCCTTTGAGTTGATGCCACTGAGTTTCCATTCGTCGATCGTGTCAACTTCTTCGTTTGGATCAGAAAGAAAACTGAGAGTTTCAGAAAGTCGATCAGCGCGATCGGTGAACATCGGGTCGCCGTAGTCGGCGAGTAGTGATTCCAGGAGCGCGCGGTCAAGGTTGGCGGGGTCGTAATGATGGATGTCATCGACATTGCGCTTCTCGAAATGCCCGCAGATGTCGGACAAAAGATTGCATCCCCACGCAACGCCGCCTTCGAGAAACGCAAAGCGAAGTTCGGGGAAGCGTGACATCACTCCGCCAAAGAACAGTGAACGCAATACGGCTTCGGTACCCGCCGCAAAGTTGCCGATGTGATTGGCGACGTAGTTGGTGGGAGAAACGCGACTGCCAAAACCGATGCCGGTTGAGTGGAACGTCGGGGAAACATTGAGCTCGGCACACTTCTGCCAAAGGGGGTCGTAGTCATGCATGCTGTCGAGACCGAGACCGTCGACCCATCGCGCCGCTCGGTCGCCTTCGTGGCCAGGTGCGTAGCGCAGTACAAGACCACCAAAGAGAAAACCGCGTAGTCCAAGTTCCTTCGTGGCGTATTCGAGTTCAGCAATTGCTTCATCGGGGTCGTAGGTGGGAATAACTCCAACAGGAAGAAGCCGATCGGAGTACTTCTCGTAGGCCTCGGCGTAGTAACGGTTGCAAGCGCGCGCAAGAGCTCGACGGAGTTCGGTGTTATCGACGGCCATGACGGTGAGGCCAACAGTGGGGTAGAGGAGCGCGACATCGATACCGATTTCATCGAGCCGGTTGTAGAGCAAACGAGGGAGCATTGCTGTTGCTCGATCGAGGGTGTTGCGCGTGGGAACACCCCACCACCCGGTGCGCGACATTCCGTTGGTTCGCCGTTGGTCATCGGTGAGACCGCGTCGTGTCGTTGCTGCGGCGGTGCTCATCGCCTGAAATGTGTCAGCGAGTGCAGTGCCGGCGTCTGCGGCTATGAGATCTCGAATGGCAGGGATGAACTCGATGATGTGTCCATCCGCATCAATGACGGGATGATCGAGTTCTTCACGAATTGCGGCTGCGTCCATGAGACGACCTCCTGAGATGTCGACCCATCATGGCGCAAACCCCGTTCGTCTCAGTGTTTGGCCGGCAGACCGTAGAAGACGCGCTCAACAACTGATCGTGATCGACGAGTGACTCGGCGGTAGTGCTCGCGCAGTGCACCTGGCTCAGTGTCGAGTGAACGGGCCAACCACAATGCTGACTCAGGCTGTGTCGGCATTGAGTCGCTCGGTGCGCTGTTCACCAAGAACCAGCGATTACGCACGCGTTCACAGAACTCGTAGGCCTCGGTGAGGATGGCTGCGTCTTCGGGGTCGAGAACATCACCTTGAGCCAGTGCCCGGAGTCCGTCGATTGTCCCGGTGGCCTTAACGTCGTACTGCAACTGCAGCATCTGCGCGGTGAACTCAATATCGGAAAGCGAGCCGCGACCGAGTTTGAGATGGAAGTCGGGGTCCTCTCCCATAGGAATGCGTTCGGCCTCGATGCGGGCCTTCATTCGCCGGATGTCGCGGATTCCTTCTGCGGAAAGTCCTGGTCCCCACACCCACGGTGCAATTTCGTCAAGGAGTTCATCGCCGAGCGCCGCATCGCCAGCGACGACGCGAGCGCGGGTCATCGCCTGTCGCTCCCAGGTGAGCGCGTGCTCGCGCCAGTAGATGACATAGGAATCGACGCCTCGGGAGAGCGGACCGTTTTTCCCTTCGGGCCGCAGATCGCAATCGACGTCATAAAGACGAGCGGCCGGAGTCGACCCGGCGATCATTCGAATGAGCGATTGCGAGAGACGTCGAGCTTCATCGATGTCGGCTGCGCTTGATCCTTGATGCACGAATATCACGTCGAGATCGCTGGCATAGGCGAGCTCTGAGGCTCCGAATCTCCCAAGTCCAAGGACAGCAAAAGGTATTTGCGGGTCGAGGCTTTGCAGCGCCGAACCGATTGTGGCTTCTGCCAGCGTTGTCAGATCGCGGCCCACGCGCTCAACATCGGCATGGTCAAACAGATCACGCGCCGCGATGCCGAGAAGGTTCCGTTGTTGCCATCGGCGCAGCGAGGCTTGTTGCTCGGTGTTGCCCTCGCGCATCTCCATCGATGCGGTTGCGGTGGCGATGAGCCCGTCGAGATCTTTTGTGGCGAGCTGTTCGGGTAACGGGAGTCGAGCAACGAGATCGGGGTTCGCCGCGATGATGTCGCCGAGCAGTCGGCTTGTTCCTGCGATGGTGCACAGCGACTGTGCCGCTGCAGGAGAGTCACGAAATGTCTCAGCGATTTGTCGTGACTGACGTGGACCGGTCAGAAGATTGCGGATGAGGAGAAGGCCAAGGTCGGGATCGGGGGAAAGCGAAAGCCAATCAAGCAACAAAGGCAGCATTTGTTGCATTAATCGACTCGATCGGTTGAGTCCCCGAGTGAGTTCGCCGAGCGCCGCAGCTGTCCGCCGAGCATCGATGAAACCGAATGCTGCGAGTCGGACTTCCGTTGCCTCTGCACTGATCGAAGACGCATCGCGCGATGTTGCGGCAAATGCTTCAAGTAACGGGCGGAAATAGACGCGTTCGTGAATTCCGCGAACTGTGGTCTGGATGTGGATCAGCTCGCGCTCGAGTTGTTCGGCTGCAGTACCGCGGGGTTCGTCGCGCCGACCCATCACCCGTGCGAGACGATCGAGTGAAGCGTCGTCCGTGGGGAGCGTGTGAACTTGCTGTTCATCGACGAGCTGCAATCGATGCTCGACCGTTCGCAATTCGCGATAGGACGATGCCATCTTCTCTGCGTCGTTTTCGTCGATGTATCCAGCACTTGCCATTTCGTCGAGCATTGTCAGCGTGGTGGCGCCGCGAAGGTCCGGATCAAGATGTCCATGCACAAGTTGTAAAAGCTGCACGGTGAATTCGATGTCACGAATACCGCCGGGCCCACGTTTGAGTTCTCGATTCCCCAGACCTTTTCGCGCAACTTCTGCTTCGGTCCGAGCTTTCATCGCCCGAAGTGATCGCAGCGCTTCGGCATCGAATGGCCGTGCCCACAACCACTGTTGTGCGGCACCGAGCCACTGTTCGCCAAGCGCGATGTCACCGGCGACGGGACGCGCTTTCAGAAGAGCTTGGAACTCCCAAGGTTCGGCCCAGCGATCCCAGTACGCCTCATACGACTCCACAGTTCGCACGAGAGGACCGTCGCGACCTTCGGGTCGAAGATTTGCATCAACGCGAAAACATCGCCGGGCGATGTCCATGATGGCGCGTGCTCTGCGATCAAGTTCTTGGAGTGGACCTTGGCCAACGAACAACACATCGATATCGCTTGAGTAGTTGAGTTCGTTACCACCCAACTTGCCCATGCCGATGATGGCGATGGTTGTGTTGTCGTCCTCGGTCAGTTGCAACGACGCCTGCAGGACATCACGACCCAGTGCAGCCAGGTTGGCACCGACCTCATCGAGGGTGTCGAGGCCGGTGAGGTCACGGGCGGCAATGCGAAGGAATTCCAGATTGCGCCAAGAAACGAGGTCCTCGGGCGAGGCGGCATTTGGCTCGAGCCGATTGTCGTTGGCGGCGAGCACGGCAAGAGAGTCCGTGGGGCGGGCTTCGAGCAGGCGGGTGAGAGATCGACTCGCAGCAAGTACGGAGACGAGCGAATGGGCCAGCGCAGCATCGGCGGCGGCTGCTTCGAGTGCGCCAGGAGCAGCTTCGCTCAGGCGGGTGAGGGCCACTCGGACTGCGGCGGGAGCGGCGCTGCGGTCGGCGAGGTTGAGCAGTTCAGTTGGAAGTGGGGTCGCATCGCCCGGGGTTGCCACGACTTGAGGCTATTGCGTCGCGTGAAGGCCCGTAGTCTGCGGGGGTGCCCAGCCTGCGCATTGGTCTCGCTCAACTCAATACGGTCGTCGGCGATATCGATGGCAACGCGTCACGCATCATCGAGCTGATGAACCAAGCCAACGCGGCCGGTTGCGACATCGTTGCGTTTCCCGAACTGGCGATCACCGGATATCCACCCGAGGACCTTCTGCTGCGTTCGGGCTTTGTCGATGACGTACGAGCAGCGCTCGACCGAATCATTGCTGCTTCGAGTTCGTGCACAACGGTTGTGGGATTCGTCGAACAAGGTTTGGCCTCGCGTGAATCTGCCGATCCTGGCGAGGTCACCAAAACTTCTCGAGCAGTTGAACGACCAGTTTTGTTCAATGCTGCGGCGGTGCTGTCGAACGGCTCATTGGATGGCGTGTACCGCAAGCGCGAATTGCCGAACTATTCGGTGTTCGACGAAGCGCGCTATTTCGTTGCAGGCGAGGGCCCTGTTCCGGTCTTTGAAGTGCAGGGTGTTCGTTTCGGGGTGTCCATTTGTGAAGATGCTTGGATCGAGGGTGGACCGATTGCCGAACTTGGTTCACGCTCGGTGCAGTTGGTTGTAAACATCAACGCGTCTCCGTTCAATGTTGGAAAGTCGCAAGAGCGGGCTGCGGTCATTGCCGAACGCGCTCGTGAAGCGGCTGCGCCGATTGCTTATGTCAACCAAGTCGGCGGCCAAGACGAACTCGTCTTTGATGGCGACTCAATGGTGATGTCGGCCAACGGCGTTCTGCTGGCCCGCGCATCGCGGTTTGTTGAAGACCTCTGCATCATTGATGTTGATCTCAATGACGCAAACCTCGCCGCCGAACGACCACCTATCGACCAGACAGGCATTGCTGAAACGCTCACCGAAGAAGCCGAAGTCTGGAACGCACTTGTTCTCGCTACCCGTGACTTCGTCATCAAGAATCGATTCTCTGACGTTGTGATTGGTTTGTCGGGCGGCGTTGATTCAGCACTCGTTGCGGCAATTGCTGCCGATGCCATTGGCCCCGAACATGTGCACGGCGTACTGATGCCATCGCGGTATTCTAGTGATCATTCGATTTCCGATGCAGTTGCTCTTGCCGAAAACTTGGGTGTTGAGTATCGAACAATTGCAATTGAACCTGGACATTCCGCGTTGATGGAAATGCTTTCGTCGTCCTACGACGGTCAGTCGATTGGACTTGCTGAAGAGAATCTTCAGAGCCGGCTCCGAGCAGTAACGCTGATGGGTTTGTCGAACGCGTTTGGTTGGTTGCTTCTCAACACCGGCAATAAGAGCGAATCTTCGGTTGGTTATTCAACGCTGTATGGCGATTCCGCGGGCGGCTACGCCGTCATTAAGGACGTCTCGAAGTTGTTGGTGTACCGACTTTGCCGTTATCGCAACGAGCTCGCAGGTCGTGAAGTGATCCCAGAAACTGTGCTGGTGAAACCGCCATCAGCGGAATTACGTCCTGATCAGCGAGACGACCAAAGCCTCCCGCCATACGAGGAGCTCGATCCGATTTTGGCGATGTATGTCGAAGGGGATCACTCGATCGAGGAAATCATCGCCGCGGGTCACGATCCTGCGGTCGTACAGCGAATCGTTGGCCTGGTTGATTTAGCGGAATACAAACGGCGCCAATCGCCACCGGGACCGCGAGTGACCTCGAAAGCGTTCGGCAAAGACCGTCGCCTCCCCATCGTCAACCGATATCGCCGTTAGCCGTTGCGAGGATTCCCCTAACCTGCACCCATGGCGTTTCTCACCGCAGGCGAATCCGTAGAGCGCATGGCCTCTTATTGCCGCGTTGAGCAGTTACTTTTCGGCCTGTTCGGCCAATGGGCAACTGAGGTCGAACTGCCCGTGGCGAAACTCGCACTTGTCTCAGCAGCCGATCACAGCGCCTGGCGAGCAAAGCGTTGGTTCGAGATGCTGCCAACGGCACCGCCTGGACCTGACGCGTTGCTGACGCTCACCACGGTTGAGCGTGAAGCCTTTGATCTCATCGCCGAGCTTGTCGGCGAGTCGCAAGGCGCCCGCATGGTGGTGGCCTATGGAGAGCTCCTTCCCGGTCTCCGAACTGCGATGGCGGCTCATCTGGAGCGCACCACGACCGTTGCCGACGCCCCGATACGGCGATTGCTCAACATCTCTCTCACCGATGTCTCAAATGATGTGGCCGAGGGAATCGGTCCGATGGAACTCGTGATGACCACGGCCGAAGAGCGGGCCGCAGCCGAACGAGTCGGGGCGGAACTGGCCGGCGCCAACGCCCGAATCACCCACATTTTCGGGGTCTGACGACTCTTTCTCAGAGATTCGTGACCCGCTTGGTTGGGGGGCTTGACCGGCCCGGTATCGTTGTCACACCCCGGCGGCCCCCATGGCCGATTCTCCGGGCCGAAGTCCAGAGGTGTGGCAGTGGCAAAGGAACGTGTTGAACGCGACGAAGAGGATCTCGTTCGTCTCTACCTCACTGACATTGGCCAGTACCCCCTGCTCACGAAGGACGACGAAGTTCGTCTGGCGCAGGCCATCGAGGGTGGCGTTGCCGCTCGCGCCGAAATGGATGCAGCCAAGACCCTCACTGTTGCTCGCAAGCGCGAACTGAAGCGTTCGATCAAACAGGGTGACGACGCCGAGCGCACCTTCGTGCAGTCCAACCTCCGTCTCGTTGTCTCAATCGCGAAGAAGTACCAAGCCTCTGGCCTTCCGCTTCTCGACCTCATTCAAGAAGGGAACCTTGGCCTCATGCATGCCGTCGAGAAGTTCGACTGGCGCAAGGGTTTCAAGTTCTCCACCTACGCAACCTGGTGGATCCGTCAGGCCATCACTCGCGGTATCGCTAACACCGGTCGAACCATCCGGCTCCCAGTTCACGCTGGCGACACGCTTGCTCGTTTGCAGAAAGCGCGTGCGCGTCTTGAACTGAAGCTTGGACGTCCCGCAACTCTCGCCGAACTTTCGGCCGAGGTTGAAATGCCGGAAGACAAAGTCACCGAAGCTCTTCGTTTCGCTGCCGAACCCCTTTCGCTTTCCGAGCCTCTTCGTGAAGACGGCGATGCCGAACTTGGCGACGTTGTTGAAGATCGCTCTGCTGAATCTCCGTTCGAGGTTGCTGCCACTGCGTTGCTTCCCGAGGAAATCAGCCGACTGCTTTCACCACTCGACGAACGCGAGCGCGAGATCCTCAAGCTTCGTTTCGGTCTCGACCGTGGCGAACCTCGCACCCTCGAAGAGGTTGGCGAACACTTCAACCTCACTCGTGAGCGCATTCGTCAGATCGAAGCCCGTGCAATGTCGAAGCTTCGTCATCCGTCGTCAGATACCGGCGCACGCGACCTGCTCGCCGTCTGATCGTTTCGCGGAGTTGCCGCGGCCATGACTGATCAGTTCGACGACGACATCGATGCCGAGGTTTCAACAACCGGTGTTCCACCGGCACCTTCGGTGACTCCCGGACCAAACCCGCCGCCGCCGGCATCGGCAGTTGACGCCGCCGCCGAGCAACGTGGTTGTGTCGCCGTGCTCATTGTCGGTGCAGTCCTGGCGATCATCGCGCTGGTACTCGCCATCGTGTTGGTCGTCATCGGCCTCCGGATCTTCGGAGAATCCGACGAAAGCGCGAACGCGAAAATTCTTCAAGAGGTCTACGCCGAAACCGGAATCTCCAGTTCCAGCAGCGATGCTGTCCACCCGCCCCAGCGCGATATCCACCTTGGAGTCTGCGAAAGCGATGGCGCCGATGGCGTGAAGGCCGCCGGGACCCTCACCAACTGGACCAGCGAGAGCGTCGACTACGAGATCGACGTGTCGTTCCGTTCGACCGGTTCTGGCAGCACAGGCGAGGAATTCGCTGCGAGCACCATCACCGTGAAGGCCGTACCCGAGCACGCGACCACCAATTGGTCCGCCAGCGCTCCACGTCCGAAACAAGGCGCATATGCCTGTCGGGTGGTTGCGGTGAACCGTTGGCCCGCCGGGACAGCCCCGCCTTCCTGAGCGCACCCCGGTCGCGATGGAACCGAGAGCAGGCTCCGTTCTAGAGTGACCCCCATGAAGAAGCTTCTCGTACTCATCGTCGTTGTCGCCCTCGCCGCATTCGCGGTGAAGAAACTGCAAGACGCCTGAATCAGGCCGACCTCGGCGTTGCTCGCCGGGTCAGTAACCACCATCCGAGGAAAAGTCCGGCAGACACCCCGGTGGCGATCACCGCGCCTGTCGCAATGCGACCAGGTGGCGGCAGTGTGACGCGATCTCGCAAGGGGACGCGTCGAGTGAACGAAAGAATCGGCCATCCTTCGGCCGTTGCAATGCGAGTGAGTTCTCGATCGGGATTCACCGCGACCGGGTGACCAACAGCTCGCAACATGGGTTCGTCGGTCGCTGAGTCGGAATAGGCCCAACTCTTTTCGAGATCAATGTTTCGTGTCGCTGCGACATTGGCGATGGCTTCAGCTTTGTAAGGGCCGTAGGCATAGACATCGACTTCGCCGGTGTAGTTGCCGTCGTGATCGATTCGCGCCCGGCTGGCAATGGCGCCATCGGCACCGAGATACGACGCAAGTGGAATCACAATTTCTTCGGGTGATGCGGAAACGATGAAGACGAGGCGACCTGCGTCACGATGTTCCTGAATAAGTTCGAGGGCTTCGTCGTAGACGATGGGGTCGATGACATCGGTGAGGGTGTCGCGAACTAGGGAGCCGACTGCGGCGTGATCCCATCCCCGTGTGATGCGAAGTGCGGATTCGCGAAACTTCCGCATGCGTTCCTCGTCGGCACCGAGGGTGTGAAAGACGAGACCATTCCACGCAGCGCGAGCCATGACCCGACGATTGATCATTCCGGCTTGGCGGAAGGATTTTCCGAACGCGATCATCGACGCGCGCGCAATGACGGTTTTATCGAGATCGAAAAACGCTGCTTCCACATCTTGAGCATACGGGTGGGTCTGGCGAAACTTGAGCCGCCTGAAATTAAGTTGGCACCGATGACCCTTGACGGCGTTGCGGCGACTTCGTACGGTGACACCAACTTCCCTTCTCTGTGCTGCTGTTCTCAGGAGGGCGAATGATGTTTTCGTGTTGGTCTGCAAAAGGCGGATCGGGCACAACCGTGGTTGCAGTCGCACTGGCGGTGTTGCTCGGCCGTGATGGTGATTTCGGTTCAGTCCTGGTGGATCTCGATGGCGACGGGCCGACGGTGTTGGGTGTTCCCGAACCTGGGGGACCAGGACTTTCCGATTGGTTGGCTGCGTCGCCATCAGTCGGAGTGTCGGCGATCGAGCGTCTCGAACACTCGGTGGCGAGTGGCGTTCGCCTGATTCCCCGAGGGCGCCGGTCGCTTCTGAGCGAGGACCGAGCGGCACTGTGTCTCGAGAAACTTGTCGATGACGAGCGACCGATCGTGGTCGATGTTGGGCGCGTGTCTGGCGCGGGCGATGTTGAAGATCGTGTGCGTCGGCAGTTCATTGAGGCGGCAACAACGTCGCTGCTTGTGACCCGGCCCTGTTTCATCTCGCTGCGCCGAGCATCGGCTCTCCCGTTTCGGCCAACGGGAGTCGTGCTCGTCGAAGAAGACGGTCGCGCCCTTCGTCGAAGCGATGTCGAAGACGTCCTTGGAGTTCCCGTTGTCGCAGCGGTCGCTGTCGAACCAGCGGTTGCTCGCGCGGTTGATTCTGGGCTCCTTGCAGCGCGCCTCCCTTCGCCGTTGGGGAAGGCGCTTCGTGATGTCGCCTGACCCCAGTCCCAACGAAGTGCTCACTCCCTTAGTCGAGACCGTGCATCAACAGCTGCTCAATGGCGGTCATCACGATGCGTCATCAGTTGCACAACTCGTTCTCAATCACAGTCCACTGCTCGACGATCAATCGATTGCCGATGTCGTGAGTCGAGTTCATTCGCGTGTGGGTGGCCTCGGAATTCTCGATCCGTTTCTCGCAGATTCCACGGTCGATGAAGTCATGATCAACGGTGCCGGCGACCTTTGGGTTGAACGCCACGGCCACCTCGAATGCACCGGCGTGATTATTGACAGCACCTCCACCTATGCCCTGCTCGAACGAATCGTTGCTCCGCTTGGTCTACGAATCGATCGCACATCGCCATGGGTCGATGCGCGCCTTGCCGATGGGTCTCGAGTCAATGGTGTGGTGCCACCGCTTGCTGTCGATGGGCCCTTGCTCACGATTCGTCGCTTTGGTGCCCGGCGTGTGCATCTTTCCGAGGCCTGCACGCCTGGTGTTGCCCGTTTGCTCGAGTGGGCGGTGCACGCTCGCTGCAACATCATGGTCAGCGGCGGTGCCGGCGCAGGCAAGACCACACTGCTCAATGCCATTGCCGGATTCATCCCCCCGGACGAGCGCGTCGTCACAATCGAAGATGCGGCAGAACTCCGCCTACCGGGTCGACATGTCTTACGACTCGAGTCCCGACCCGCGAACGCCGAAGGTGCCGGCGAGGTAGCCATTCGTGAACTTGTTCGGAATGCGTTGCGAATGCGTCCTGATCGAATCGTGGTTGGCGAGGTCCGTTCGGGCGAAGCCATCGACATGTTGCAGGCGATGAACACTGGTCACGATGGGTCGTTGTCGACCTGTCATGCGAATTCTCCGGTCGACGCAATTCGCCGACTCGAAACCCTTGTACTTATGGGCGATGTCGCGTTGCCGCTTGTTGCGGTTCGTGAACAGTTACGAGCAGCAATCGATCTCATTGTTCATGTGGCCCGAATGCCCGATGGATCGCGGCGCGTCGTGGCGGTCGCCGAGCCCATGGTTGAAACTGAAACTGCGACTGTTCGAGTGAATGAATTAACCAGCCCAGAAGGTCGGCTTGTCGGGTTGCCCAGACGGCCTCAGCGTGCAGTTCATGTCAGCGCTCCCTCCGAGAACTGGATCGAAGTATGAATCTCAAACTATTTCCCGTCATTGTGCTGACAATTCTCACCGTCACTGCATCGGTAGCTGCGATTACGACAACTCCAGAAATGATGGCGGCTCGTCGAGTGCATCAGCGGTTTGCTGCGGAATCTTTCGCAGCGCGCGACTCGCTCATTCTTCGAGGAGCTCGCGCTGCTGTGGCCCAGTTGATGTCGGCTCGCCCACTACGTCCGGCTCACCGACTGATCGAGCGACGGAATCGCCGTCGGCTCGATCTGCGCATACCGGGTGCACTCGATCGTGTTGTTCGACAACTTCGTTCTGGCGCGACCCTTCCATTGGCGCTGCGCAGCGTTGGCCAAGATGATCCAGTCTTTGCCCGTATCTCAGCAGAGTTGGGTCAAGGGCGTTCACTGAGCGACACGGTCGAAGACTGGCGCCAGGAAGACGAGTTGCCGAATCGACAACTGACGGCAACTGCGCTCGATCTGGCATCTCGTACCGGTGGCGCTTCGGCACGGGTGCTCGATGGCGTTGCTGCGTCACTGCGCGAGCGGGTGGCATTGGAACGCGAGGTCGCAGCGCTTTCTTCACAAGCTCGGGCCTCGGCGATCGTGCTCGTGGTTGCCCCCGTGGTCTTTGCTGCAGTGGCGTCGATGGTCGATCGCCGCATCCTCGACCTTCTTGTAGGTCAACCAATTGGCTGGGCCTGCCTCGGAGTGGGCCTCGGTCTCGATGCGCTTGGTGCGGTCTGGATGTCTCGGCTTATCGGACGGCATCGATGATCGGAGTTGGCCCCGTTGTCGGTTCCGCTCTCGCAATCGGGGCATTCCTTGTTCCCGTCGCGCGTCATCGTTCGCAACAGTTATCGATCCAGAGCGCGCGTCGCCAAAGTGTTCCTGAGTTGGTCGATCTCTTCCGGCTCGCTGTGGGTGCGGACCTTTCCGTGCATCAGGTCGTCGACGTTGTCGAACCGCATGCCCCCGAGGTCTTCGCCTCAACGCTGGCCGAAGTTCGTCGCCGGGTCGCCCTTGGTCAACGGTTCGGCGACGCGCTTGATGCATTCGACGAATTGGGAGAACCGGTACGTCCGCTTGTGGCCTCATTGCGTGCGGCGGCGTTCGATGGGGTGGCACTGGGGCCAGCACTTGAACGAGTGGCAGCCGACGCCCGCTTGCAACGCCGGCGGTGGGCCGAAATCAACGCCCGAAAACTTCCGGTGCAACTTCTCTTTCCCCTTGTGCTCTGCATTCTCCCAGCGTTTGGGCTGTTGGCGATCGTCCCTTTGGTGATGACCTCGCTCAGCTCTCTTCGCTGGTAGCGCCTGACTTCCCCCTTCCACTTCACGACACCGAAGGAGTTTTCTATGAACAGTTTCATCAGTCGTTTACCACTTGCCATCAATGACCTTGCTGACAACAGCCCCGAACCGATCGCCGCATCAAGTAGCGAACGATTGCGCACCGACCGCGGCCAGACCACTGCGGAGTACGCGCTTGTTTTGCTAGGTGCTGCAGGAATTGCGCTGTTGCTTCTTGGCTGGGCCACCCAATCGGGAGCAATCGGCACGCTGTTCGATGCGGTGCTCGGTGGCGTTGTGGACAAGGTGAAGTGATGTCGACGAGGCGGGGGGATCAAGGACAATCCACCGTGGAGTTTGCATTGGTCCTCCCCCTCGTTGTCCTGGTGGTGCTGTTCATTGTGCAAGCGGGACTGGTTGTGCGCGATCAACTTCTTGTTTCGCATGCGGCGCGTGAAGCAGCACGTGCTGCTTCCGTGAGCGATAGCGATCGGTTAGGCGCTGCGACTATGGCCGCACGGCAGGCGGGAAACCTTGCCGCCGAACGCGTTTCGGCCACCACCACGATGGTCGACGGGGACGCATCAGTTCGAGTGCTGATTTCGTATCGCAGTATCACTGGCATCCCGATCATCGGCTCGCTTGTTCCCGATATCGATCTTGAATCCACGGTGGTGATGCGAGTGGAGTCAGACAGAAAGCATCGCTCGTAACAACTCGATCGCAGCGGCCTTATCGAGGGGTTCGTTGCCATTGCCGCATTTGGGGGACTGGATGCACGAAGGGCAACCGGAATCGCATTCACAGGACTCAATGACCTCGAGCGTTGCATTGAGGTGTCGGTCTGCAGCAGCGAAGCCAAGTTCCGCCATGCCGGCCCCACCGGGATACGCATCGTGAATCACGATTGTTGCTGCGCCGGTTTCGGTGAGATATGGAGTGGAGACACCCCCGACGTCCCAACGATCACAGATCGCAAACAAGGGCAGGATGCCGATCCCTGCATGTTCGGCTGCGTGAAGCGCGCCGGGTAGTTGGTCATGCCCTACACCTGCGGCACTCGCGATGTGGTCCTCGATGATGTACCAAAACGCGCGCGTCACCAGCTTTGATGACGGTAAGTCCAGCTCGTGCATTCCAAGCTGTTCACGGGTGAATGTGTCGAACCGGCGGTAACCGATCACGGTGGTTTCTACTTCGACGGTGCCAAGGCACACAGTGGCATTGCCGATCTCGCGTTCCTGGTCAGTTTCGAGAATGCGGATGTCGGTGACGGCTCGTGGCTGGGTGTATTCGCCGCCGTCGTGTGGCTCAACGATTGCGACATGATCAGTGAGGTCGAGTTCGGTGACTCGCCAGGCTGTCCCTTGATGCAAATAAATTGAACCGGGGTGGACGAGGCGAAATGCGCGTGCACCGTCGACAGTGCCGATCAATGAACCATCGGCGGTGGCGATGCGAAATTCATTGGCATTTGCGCTGCGCAGCCCAATGCCGTTCGCTGGTCGTCCGCGCCCACTCCATACGGCGCCGAGCCCAGCGCGCGCAGTGGGCGTGCGAATCTTGAGCAGATCGTCCTGCACGAGTTCGCGAATCGCGTCGTCGAGAACCTCGGGCCACCACGCTTCGTCGGCCTCAGTGAGCGGAAGTTCGAACGCCGCGCACGCCAAGTGCGGATGGAGAACATAGGGATTGTTCGTATTGACAACTGCGGGTTCGGGAGAGCGTTGAAAAAGCTCGGTGGGGTTGTGCACGAACCACTGATCGAGTTGGTCATCTCCTGCAACCAGCACGGCGAGGGACTGCTGCGACTCGCGCCCTGCGCGGCCGGCCTGTTGCCACATGGAGGCAATCGTTCCGGGGAAGCCGTTGAGAATGCACGCATCGAGGCCACCAACGTCGATGCCGAGTTCAAGCGCAGTGGTCGCGACAACGCCGCGGAGCGTTCCATCGAAGAGTTCTTTTTCAATCTCTCGACGTTCTGACGTGAGATAGCCGCCTCGGTACGAACGCACAGTGGGCGAAAGACGCTTTGTGAGTCGCCGTTGAACGTCGGCCGTGACAAGTTCGGTTCCTTTGCGGCTGCGGCAGAACGCAATCGTTCGGTGATCGTCTTTGATGAGAGCGCTCATGAGTTCCGCAGTGTCTCGCGATGAGGAAACGGATTTCGGCTCCTCCTCGGATCCGTCGTTGATGCCGTCAGGATCCCAAAGTACGAACAAACGCTCACCGCGGGGAGAACCATCTTCGATGACTGCTTCGACGGGAAGACCGCAGAGCGTCGACGCGAGTGCCGATGGATCGCCAATGGTCGCAGAGGTGAAGATGAATACGGGGTCAGAGCCGTAGTGCGCGCAGATGCGTCGCAGGCGCCGGAGCACTTGGGCGACGTTGCTGCCGAACATTCCGCGCAACATATGCAGTTCGTCGATGACGACGTACCGAAGACGCTTGAAGTAGGTGCCCCAATTGGCGTGTACTGGCAGCATGCTCATGTGCAGCATTTCCGGATTGGTGAGCAGAACGTTTGCATGCGCACGTGTCCACTTGCGCTCTTCGGGCGAGGAATCACCGTCATGGGTTGCCGCAATGAGGCCCGGAACATTGAGTGCGGTGAGCGATCGGAGTTGATCCTGGGCGAGCGCTTTTGTGGGGAAGAGCAGAAGTGCTGTGGCTGGAAGCGGACCTGCGGCTATGGCTTCAGCAATCGGAAGTTGAAAGCACAGTGACTTCCCAGACGCTGTGCCGGTGGCGATTGCCACTGAGCGTCCTGCCCTCGCGTGATCGATTGCCTCTGCCTGATGCGACCACAACCCTTGTTGGGGGATGAGATCTCTGATGATTTCAGGAAGTGGCTCGGAAAGTGTTGCGAACCGCGCACTGCGTTCGGGGGAGCGTTCGATATGCACGACTCTTGGATCGGTGCCGAGCGCGGTCACGAATGCATCGAGAGTTGGGGGAGTGCGCCGAGCCATTGCGCTGATCGTATGACCGGTGTCTGACTCTGCCACTCCTCTGTCCACTCGCTTCGGCCTGATTCCTCATGGTTTGGCCGGTAGTCTTGCGTTTCTCGGCGCATGAGCGTCGGTCGCTCACCGAAATGGATTCTCGGGTGATTTTTGATCTCGCTGTAGCCGCCCCGGTCGACGGAGTTGTGGTCATTTCGATCGTCGGCGAACTCGATATGTCGACAGCACCGCGGCTTCGAGAGGAACTCATCCGTGTTACGTCTGCGACCGACACGCCACGAGTCGTTCTTGACCTCGCTGGGGTCGATCTGCTGGATCCGACCGGGCTCGGCGTCATCTTCGATGGCGTGAAGCGCACTCGATCCCGAGGCGGAGACTTGGCGTTGGCCCGAGCCGAAGCCTCTGTGCTCCAAGACATGGAACTCACCAGAGTGATTGAGATCCTTCCGGTGTTCGAATCAGTCCCCGAGGCAATTCAGTCCATCGCCTAATGACGATCGAGATGTAATACGCACGTCACATTTGAGAAACCGGTTGATGATGTCGCCGGAATAGACAGGGGGTATGGGAGTGCGAGTGACCGACAAAGAACTAACCGAGAACCATCCGTGGAGCCATACCTGGCTTGGGACAGATCGTTTTGTGGCTCGTCGACTGGCCCGTCCCGCGGCTCGATTCCTCGCGATTGAAGCCGCTAGCGGGATCTTGCTTCTTGCCGCCACGGTGATTGCGCTGATCTGGGCCAACTCGCCATGGAAGGACTCCTACGCGTCATTTCTGAATGCAGAGATCATTTTCGATGCAGGACCCGTTGGGTTTCAACTCACGCTGCACGAATTTGTCAATGACGCATTGATGGCGTTCTTCTTCTTTGTGGTCGGGCTCGAGATCAAGCGTGAGTTGGTAAAGGGTGAACTTCGTGACCGTAAGGCCGCAGCATTACCGATCGTTGCTGCGCTTGGCGGAATGATCGTTCCAGCATTGATCTATTTCGCTTTCAATGTAGGAACAGACGCGTCCCAAGGATGGGGAATTCCGATGGCAACGGATATTGCTTTTGCCGTCGGGGTAGTTGCGTTGTTGGGGAATCGAGTTCCGGTTGCATTGAAACTCTTTTTGCTCTCTCTTGCTGTCGCCGATGATCTTGGAGCTATCGCAGTTATTGCGATCTTCTACAGCAAGTCAATGAGTTTTGTTTGGTTAGGTGCAGCCATTGCGTTACTCGTTCTTGTTTGGCTGATGCGCCGTCGCCGTATTTGGTACGGCCCGTTGTACCTCGCAATCGGCGTGGTGGTTTGGTACTGCATGTTGAAATCTGGTGTGCATGCAACGGTGGCCGGAGTCGCGATGGGCTTCCTCACTCCCACAGATGCGTTGAGGCCTGATCTCGATTCAGAGGCAATCGCCGATCGACTCGAAAATCAATCGGAGTTGAGCGCAGCCGATGTCGCCGCAGCTTCGTTCTTAATTAAAGAGTCGGTACCAGTTGGTGAACGTCTGGTTGACCGCATGCTCCCGTGGACGAGTTACGTCATCATCCCAATCTTTGCGCTTTGCAATGCCGGTATTTTGTTGACGTCAGAATCGATCCGAACTGCAGCGGGCTCTGCGGTGACATGGGGAGTTGCACTCGGTCTCGTTGTTGGAAAAACAGTGGGTGTCTTCGGGGCAGCAACGATTGCGATTGCATTCGGAATTGCTCGTCGACCTCGTGGCGCCACCAATCTTCATTTGTTCGGGATCGCAATGGCTGCAGGAATTGGCTTTACCGTTTCGCTCTTTGTGACCGAGCTTGCGTTTACCGATCCGCTTTTCACCGAGGAGGCGAAAGTCGGAGTCTTGGTTGCCTCAGTGGTGGCAGGCATTCTGGCGGCGTTCGTGCTGAGTCTTGCGGCGAAGCGATCCAGTGCTGCAGAGCTCGCGATCGAGGCTGCGGAGAACGCGGAACTCTTCGATGTGATTCCTGATTCAACTCTGCTCCCGAAAAGTCCGAAATAGCCCGAAACAGTGGGGTAACAAGCGTCGCGGAAACTGTCTCAGGTGGGCTTGGAATCGCCAGTTTCGATGTAGCGACCGAGTTCTCGGCGTGCGAGTTGCATGCGATGAACCTCGTCGGGACCATCGGCGAATCGAAGTGTGCGGAGACCGGCCCACATTCCTGCCAATGGGAAATCCTGCGATACGCCGCCACCACCGTGCGCCTGTATGGCGCGATCGACAACGGCGAGCGCAACATTGGGTGCGACGACCTTGATGGCAGAAATTTCTGTGCGTGCACCCTTGTTGCCAACAGTGTCCATGAGCCACGCTGCCTTCATCGTGAGCAAACGTGCTTGTTCGATTTCAATACGTGAATCGGCGATCCACTCCTGAATCACACCCTGTTGCGCTAGCGGCTTTCCGAACGCGACGCGATCAGT
This sequence comes from Acidimicrobiales bacterium, assembly GCA_044339605.1. Classification (GTDB taxonomy): domain Bacteria; phylum Actinomycetota; class Acidimicrobiia; order Acidimicrobiales; family Acidimicrobilacustridaceae; genus Acidimicrobilacustris. The sequence continues at coordinate 38,175 of JBIIVE010000001.1, read as the reverse complement.
GACGCGACGACACATAAGTTCAAGGGCGCGTTCGGCAATGCCGATGCAGCGCATGCAGTGATGAATGCGACCGGGCCCAAGTCGAGCTTGGGCGAGTGCGAAGCCGCTTCCCTCTTCGCCAAGAAGATTTGAAACGGGGACGCGAACGTTGTCGAAACGAAGCTCGCAATGGCCTTCACGGTCGTTGTAACCAAACACCATGAGATCGCGAACAATGGTGAGGCCTGGCGTATCCATGGGAACAAGCACCATGGATTGTTGCGTGTAGGTGGGAGCCGATGGATCGGTCTTCCCCATCACGATGGCAACGCGACAGCGAGGGTTCGCAGCCCCAGAAATCCACCATTTACTGCCGTTTAGGACGTATTCGTCGCCTTCTCGAACGATGCTCAGACTGATGTTGCGCGCGTCGCTCGATGCAACATCGGGTTCGGTCATGGCGAAACACGAACGAATTTCGCCTTCAAGCAGCGGGACCAGCCAACGATCTTTTTGTTCGGGTGTTCCGAACAGCGCAAGGATTTCCATGTTGCCGGTATCGGGCGCAGCAGAGTTCACTGATTCGGGCCCGAGCGGACTGCGACCAGTGATCTCGGCAAGTGGCGCATAGTCAACGTTCGAGACCGGTTCAGGTGTCCATTCGGTCACGTGCGGCATGAACAGATTCCAGAGGCCACGCTTCTTCGCCTCGGCTTTGAGTTCTTCCATGACGTGCGGGTGGAAGTGCGGATCGCCTGATGCGCGCATTTCCTCGGCAAACACTGGCTCGGCAGGGATGACAACTTCTTCCATGAATGCGAGCAGACGTTGTTGCAGATCTGCCGCGCGCGGGCTGAGTGCGAAGTCCATCAGGAACCTGCTCTTCCGTAGTCGTCTTCGTAGCGGACGATGTCGTCTTCGCCGAAGTAGGTGCCGGTCTGTACCTCGATGAAAACGACTGGCGTAGTGCTGTCGTTGCGAACTCGGTGTTTGGTGTGAACGGGGATTTCGATTGTGCGGCCCGCGGGCACGGTGTGATCGACATCGTTGAGGGTGACGATGGCAGTGCCTTCGACAACGATCCAGTGTTCAGACCGCTTGTCGTGTGATTGGTACGACAGACGTTGGCCAGGCTCAACAGTGATGCGCTTGACCTTGGCGGCCGGTCCGTCGTCGAGGATCACGAACTCACCCCAGGGGCGACGCTCGCCGGTTCCGGCCTCGCCGAGGGGGCGAAGGGTGTCGTCGTTCGAAGGGGGGTTTTCCGCGGTAGGTGTCACGGGCTGAGTATGGCCGAAATGCCCGCTCAGGACTGAGAAATGGGGGTGTGGATAAGAAAAATCGGGGACCCCCTAAGGGGGTCCCCGGGACCATGGTTCCAAAGTCTGTGATTGACAGAGCCGCCAAACGGGTCTCATTGTGTCCCTCCATGGCCGGTCCCCTCGTCATTGTCGAATCGCCCACCAAGGCGAAGAAGATCACCGAATTCCTCCGCGGCGAGGACACCGGTGGCGCTTCGCCGACCGTTATTGCGTCTGTTGGCCACATCCGAGATCTCGTTTCCAAAGCGAAAGAGCTTCCCGAGGGCAAACAGAAGGAGTGGTGGTCGTACCTGGGCATTGATCCCGATGACGACTTCAAGCCCTATTACAAGGTGTACGACAAGAAGAAGGACACAGTTGCCGAACTTCGTCGTGCACTGAAGAACGCTGATGCGCTCTATCTCGCAACCGATGAGGATCGCGAAGGTGAAGCCATCGCGTGGCATCTGTTGCAGGTCTTGAAGCCGCCGAAGGACATGCCGGTGTATCGCATGGTGTTCCATGAGATCACTGCGCCAGCAATCCGTGAAGCGTTTGCCAATCCGCGTGAACTCGATCAGTTGCTTGTCGATGCTCAAGAAACGCGTCGACTTCTTGATCGCCTCGCTGGCTACGACCTTTCACAGGTTTTGTGGAAGAAGGTCAACCGCGGATTGTCCGCTGGTCGAGTGCAGAGCGTTGCCACGCGTCTTGTTGTGGAACGCGAACGCGAGATCATGGCGTTCGTTTCCGCCGACTGGTGGGACATTAAGGGTGTCTTCGCTGCGTCATCGGAACCGACTCCATTCGGGGCCAAGCTCATTGCACTCGATGGCATGCGCGTTGCAACCGGAAACGATTTCAATGACGACGGCGCGCTGACTCGCGACGACCGCATCATCCTCAATGAAGAAACAGTTCGTGCGCTCGCTGCCGAACTGCAGACGTCACCGTTCTCTGTTCGCAGTGTTGAATCCAAGCCTTATCGCAAGCGCCCGTTTGCTCCGTTCACTACCTCGACGTTGCAGCAGGTTGCCGGTCGTCGCCTCAAGGTCTCGGCTAAGCAGGTCATGTCGATGGCCCAGAGCCTGTATCAGCAGGGCTACATCACTTACATGCGAACCGATTCATCGAATCTCTCTGCCGCAGCAATTGCCGCCGCCAAGCACGAGATCACGGAGCGCTACGGCGCGTCGGCGATTGAAGGCAAGCCGCGCACGTGGGGCAAGAAGGCTGCGAACGCTCAAGAAGCACACGAAGCGATTCGGCCTGCTGGTGATCGTTTCCGTCGGCCTGAAGAGGTTCGCAACGAAGTTCCGCCTGGCGAAGCTCGCCTTTACGAAATCATTTGGCAGCGCACTGTTGCGTCGCAGATGATCGACGCCATTGGCGAGACCGTCACTGTTCGACTCGGTTCGCTTACTGCAAGCGGCCGCGATGCTGAGTTCTCTGCGGCGGGCACGGTCATTACTGAACGCGGCTGGATGCAGGTCGAAGACTGGCGGACCGACGACACCGATTCGGAAAACGAAGACGACACCGAACGTCGACTTCCGCAGTTGAAGGTCGGCGATGGTCTCGACGCAACCGAGATCACACCGGAAGGTCACGCCACCAAACCGCCGGCGCGTTTCACTGAAGCCTCGCTTGTCGGAAAGATGGAAGAACTCGGCGTTGGCCGTCCTTCTACCTATGCCTCGATTATGGAAACGATCCAGGGTCGCGGCTATGTCTGGAAGAAAGGTTCTGCACTCGTTCCGAGTTGGAATGCATTCGCAGTGACAACGCTTCTCGAACAGCATTTCGCTGAACTCGTTGATTACGACTTCACCGCAAACCTTGAAGGAATTCTCGATCGAATTTCCAACGGCGAAGCGAACAGTGTTGAAACGCTTGCCGAGTTTTATTTCGGACCGATGGTTGATGGGCAACGCAAGGACGGTCTGCGTGATCTCGTCACCGAACGTCTTCCGGAAATCGATGCGGCCGCGATCAACACGTTCTTGTTGGGTGACGATCACAATGGAATGCCCGTCATCGCTAAGCCTGGAAAGTTCGGGCCCTATGTGCAGCGCGGCGACGACACTGCGTCGGTACCCGAGAACTTGCCACCCGCCGATCTCACGGTTGCGGTTGCGCTCGAACTGCTTGCGATGCCGAAGGGCGGCAAGCCCATTGGAGAAGATCCTGAAACTGGTCTCACCGTTTTCGTGATGAGCGGAAAGTTCGGTCCCTATGTCCAGCTGGGTGAATTGACCGACGACACAGACGTAAAGCCGAAGACGTCATCACTTTTCAAGGACATGGACCCATACGAAGTGACACTTGAGACGGCACTGCAGTTGCTCTCTCTGCCTCGTGATCTCGGATCAGAACCTGAATCCGGCGCAGTGTTCACCGCTCGGAATGGCCCCCATGGGCCCTATCTGACGAAGGAAGTCGGCGGTTTGGACAAGCCGGAAACTCGCCAACTCGACAATGAGGAACAACTCCTTACGGTGAGCCTTCGCGACGCTCTCGCCATGTTCGTCGAACCGAAAAAGTTTGGGAAGCGATCGCCGAAGCCTCCGTTGGCCGATCTGGGCATCGACCCCGCTTCGGGCCGACCCATGTTGATCAAGGACGGAAAGTTCGGCCCCTACGTGACCGATGGCGAAACCAACGCCTCGCTTCGAGTCGGCGATGTCCCCGAAACACTGAGTCCTGAGCGCGGGGCAGAGCTTCTTCAGGATCGGCGTGTCTACATCGCCGAAAACGGTGGGCCGGCGGCCAAGAAGACCGTGAAGAAGGCCGCGAAAAAGAAGGCCACGGCGAAGAAGAGCGCCAAATCCCGAGCCCAGAAGCCCGATCTCATGACCGCTCGAACGGTGGGGGCGGGGCAGTCGAAGGCAGCGAAGAAGGCGGCGAAGCGGCCCAACGTCGAGAAGTCCGCCTCACAGATCCTCGATACCGAACGCTGACCCTGTTCGGGGAGGTGCTCAGAGCCAAGGAGGACCTCTCCTAGGCTTAGTACATGGCTGTGCCTCGCCCCGGACCTCGGGACGACGCCGATCCCCCCGAGGATGCAACGCCCGTCGAGGCCCTTGGCCCCGACGCTGACGCGACCATCCCGGGCTGGACACGGGCCTCGCTTTTCGGCGAAGACACCGAAACCATTTTCACCAAGGACCCCTCGGATCGTCCGGGGTTCCATGTGCGGCTCTTCGGCAGCCATGAGTTCTTCCGCCTCTGGCTTGTGCAGGTCGTATCGGCTACCGGCGACTGGCTCGGCTTCTCGGCGATCATCCTTTTGGCCGCGACCATCGGCGGTGGCGCGGGCGCCGGTGCGATCTCGCTGGTGATGGCGGCACGCATTGTGCCGGGCTTCTTCTTTGGACCGCTTGCAGGTGTGCTTGTCGATCGGTGGGACCGCAAGAAAGTCATGGTCTCTTGCGATATCGGTCGCGCACTTGTGATGGTGATGCTTCCGTTTGTGAGCGACGTCATCGGCCTTGTACTTGCGTCGCTTGTGCTTGAAGTGCTCACGCTGTTGTGGGGACCAGCAAAGGATTCAGAAGTTCCAAACCTTGTTCCTCGCGAACATCTCACAACCGCGAATTCACTTTCACTTGCTGCCGCCTACGGAACCTTCCCGTTCGCCGCATTGCTGTTTGCATTGCTCGCTGGTTTGTCAGTGTGGATCGGAAATATTCCTGGTCTGGGATGGCTCGAGACCAATCAGATGGCCTTCGCGTTTTATGTCGATGCCATGACCTTTTTGTTCTCTGCGTGGATGATCAGCCGCTTGGCATTGCCAAAGCGCGAAAGACGCGTGAAGTCCACGGCTGATGATGAACGTCGTGTCGACATAAAAGCCACTCTCGAAGAACTCCGCGAGGGCTGGAACGAAATCTGGAAGAACCACACTGTTCGCGCAGTGAACTTGGGTCTCGCGACCGGTCTTATCGGTGGCGGCATGCTCATCCCGCTCGGAGCGGTGTTTTCTACTGAAGTTCTCGATGCTGGCGCTGCTGGCTATGGATTGTTCACCACTTCACTTGGTTTCGGCGTTGCCATCGGTGTGGTTGGTGTGTCGGTGTTCCAAAAGCGATTGCCACAAACCACCACCTTCACCGCTGCGTTATTCGCTGCTGGCATCTCGTTGTTCTGTGCAGCCTCTTCTTCTTCATTGTGGGCTGCAGTGATTTTTGTTGGTCTGATGGGTATTGCCGTCGGTCCCGTGTATGTACTCGGCTTCGCAATGCTGCAACAGGAAGTCGCCGACGATCTCCGTGGACGCGTGTTCAGTTCGCTGAACACGCTGGTTCGTATGTGCGTGCTGATTGCAATGGTTGCTGGCCCACTACTTGCAGCAATTCTTGGACGCATGGCATCAACGTTGATTAATAATCGCATCAACGTTGCTGGCATAACGGTGGAACTCCCAGGCGTTCGACTCGCGCTGTGGCTTGCTGCACTGATCATCATCGCCGCGGGTTTCGTAGCAGCCGCTTCGTTGCGCGCCGGACAACGCGTGAAGCGCGCTGGCGAATCAGACCATCCGTCGCGGCCCAATCCTCCGGATCCTCAAGCTTTGGATTTCACGCCGATTGATCTTCGACCGGCTGGTCCCATCCCTGAACCTCATCCAGATGACGTTGGATCTGAAGGCCCTAGGTTCATTCCGCCGCCGCCGTTTGGAGATCCGTCATGACTCGCGGAATGTTCATTGCTTTCGAAGGTGGCGAAGCCTGCGGAAAATCCACGCAATCAGCGCGCTTGGCCGATGCACTTGATGCCGTTCTCACGCGCGAACCGGGTGGAACGGTGATCGGCGCGCAATTGCGAGCAGTACTTCTTGATCCGCAGACGATCGATCTCTCTGACCGTGCCGAAGCGCTGCTCATGGCCGCTGACCGCGCACAACACGTCGCTGAATTGGTTGAACCTGCTTTGGCCGCAGGTCGACACGTGGTCACTGATCGGTTCGCGGGGTCGTCAATCGCCTACCAGGGCCACGGCCGCGGATTGCCGGTTAACGAGATTCGCGATCTTTCGCTGTGGGCAACCGGCGGTGTGTGGCCCGACCTGATCATCCTGTTGGACGTTCCCGAGGCCGAAGCCGATCGTCGACTCGGTGCGGCTCGAGATCGTATGGAGGCAGAACCGGCAGCGTTTCATGCTGCAGTTCTCGAGGGCTTCCGGGCGCAAGCCGCAGCCGAACCCGATCGCTGGGTTGTCATTGATGGCACGCCGTCGATCGATGAGGTGTCAGCGGCAGTGTCCGCCGCGGTCGCTGAGCGGCTACAACTGCTTCTGTGACATCACGCACCGACTACCCGCCGCTGTCGGCGGAACTTGCTGGAATCGAACTCTGGTCCAATGTCGTTGGCCAGGACGACGCTGTTGGCGAATTGCGCGCCGCGGTCGATGCGCCGGTGCATGCCTACTTATTGGTTGGCCCACGCGGTAGCGGCAAACGCGAGTTGGCGCGTGCATTTGCTGCAGCGCTCGTGAGCCGCGATCGAAATGGCGATGACGCTGTCCGCCAGGCGCGCATGGCACTTACGCAGAATCACTCCGACATCACCGAGTTCGAACGAGTGGGGGCATCAATTTCTGCCGAACAGGCCGACACAATCATCGCGACAGCAGCCCGTTCGTCAATCGAGAACGGACCGAAAGTGCTGATTCTCGACGAGTTCCATCTCGTCACCACTGCAGCGCCGAAGCTACTCAAGACAATCGAAGAGCCACCCGATCGCACCGTGTTTGTTGTTCTTGCTGATGATGTTCCAAATGATCTCGTCACCATTGCGAGCCGTTGCGTGCGCATCGACCTTGCGACGATCACCGACGAACTCATCATTGAGCGACTGATCGCTGAAGGTGTTGCCCCTGAACGCGCCGCCGATGCGGCCGCTGCCGCAGTTGGTGATCTTGGCCGTGCGCGACTTTTGGCAACCGATGATCGACTCGCGTTGCGACGCGCGGCATGGCGCGCAGTTCCCGATCGTCTCGACGGCACCGGTGCGCGCGCCATCGAAACCGCCGACGACTTGTTGGCCATGATCGACGATGCAATGACACCGCTGACCGACGCACACGCTGCAGAAGTTGCCGAGTTCGCTGAACTCGTGGCGGCTCGCGGTGAACGTGGTTCGGGTCGCAAGCAGTTCGAGGATCGGCACAAGCGAGAAGTCCGCCGCTATCGAACCGACGAGATCAGGGCCGGACTCACTGAATTGTCTCGTCGTTACCGTGACGACCTTGCGGCTTCGGCTCGCCCCGCCGATGTGGCTGCATCAATCGATGACATTGCTGAACTCGCCAGCAACCTCGTGCGAAATCCGAACGAACGCCTGCAGTTAGTGGCGCTCTTTTCGAAACTGGGCCGCCCCCGTCGCTGATTGGCCAACGACATCACGCCGCTGACGAGCGCCGAGTGGGTCCGATCGGAGCAGGCGGCTAACCTCATCGCTTCCCGCCCGGGTAGCTCAGACGGCAGAGCAGCTCACTCGTAATGAGCAGGTCAGGAGTTCGATTCTCCTCTCGGGCTCTGATGGCCAATCAAGACGCATTTGCCGAACAGGCAATGGACTACATGCCGCAGCTGTATTCCACCGCGCTGCGAATGACGCATAACGCGTCAGACGCCGAGGATCTGGTTCAAGAGACGTACCTGAAGGCGTACAAAGGATTTGCTGGCTTCGAGCAGGGCACCAACCTGCGGGCTTGGATGTTCCGGATCCTCACCAACACCTACATCAACTCCTATCGGTCGAAGAAGCGCCGTCCCGACGAAACTGAGCTCGATGGCGTCGAGGACTTCTACCTGTATCGCCGCATGGGCGGTCTGGAAGCCGCTCGCGCCTCCCGCAGCGCCGAAGACGAGCTCATGGACTACTTCACCGATGCCGACGTGCAGGCGGCAGTCGATGCCCTGCCCGAGTCCTATCGCCTCGCCGTGCTCCTTAGCGATGTCGAGGGTTTGTCATACAAGGAAATCGCTGAGGATCTCGATATCCCGATCGGAACCGTGATGAGTCGGCTCCACCGTGGAAGAAAAGCCCTCCAAAAGCAGTTACATGATTTTGCCATCGAGAGGGGACTGGCCGATGCCGTCCCCGAGGCCCCCTGAGAATCGCCATGACCCACGACCACGACGCCACTCCCGCCATGCCAATTGCCGGGACACCTGACTGCGAACGAGCGTTGGCCGAGGTCTACACATTCCTCGATCAGGAACTCAGTGACGCCCAGCGCAACGAGATCATGGGCCACCTCGATGCCTGCAGCCCCTGTTTCGAGGCCTTCGATTTCGAGGCCGAACTTCGCATGGTCATCACCACCAAGACCCATTCGGGGGAGTTCCCCGAGACTCTCCGAATCCGGATTGAAGAGAAACTGACCTATCTCCGGATTCAAGGTTCGGGCGGAATTGGGGCTGACGATGCCGGAGAGCCTGGCCGCGAGGCCTAGGATCACAGGCATGGAACTTCTGTTCGCACAGGTCTGGGCGTTTTGGATTGCGCCGGCGCTTCTGCTGCCGACGATCCTTATTGTGGTGGTCATCATTGGCCTGTACCTGAAGAAGGTCGTCGCTCCCCGCTATCCCAAGCGCTGAGCAACGTGGCCGCGGCGGTCGATTGGGGTGTGGCCGAAAAGGTCGCGATCCGTACCGCCAAGAAGGATCCCTTCGCTGCCAGTTATCACTATCAATCGCTACAGCCTGACTTCGACCGGCTGACTGCTGTTGCGGAAGAACTTGTCGCACAAGAGACCGGGCTTCGGTCACTTGCTGGTCCGGCTCGTGCCCGAGTGACCGATCGACCCGGATGGATTCGCGCCAACCTCGCGTCGTTCCAACGATTGTTGGCACCGATGCTCGACAAGTTCGGCGATCGTGTGTCGTCGAGTCGTGTCGCTCCGATCACCGCACGACTCGCGGGCGCGGAACTTGGTGTGATGTTGGGCTGGATGTCGGCTCGGGTGTTGGGGCAGTACGACCTTCTCGTGATCGAAGAAGAAAATCCGCAAGACCAGGACATCGTCTATTACGTCGGACCAAATGTTCTTGCACTGGAAAAACAGTTTGCGTTTCCGCCTGAAGAGTTTCGAATGTGGTTGGCCTTGCACGAGGTAACGCATCGAGCCCAATTCACTGGTGTTCCATGGTTGCGCGAACACTTTCTTGGTCTCGTTCACGAGACGATGAACACGATCGATCCCGATCCCGCAAAAATGAGCGAAACCATTGCACGCGTGACAACGGCAATCCGTTCGGGCCAAAAGCCATTGGCCGACGGTGGACTGATGACTCTCATCGCGAGTCCTGAACAGCGCGCAGTACTCGACCAGGTGAGCGGAATGATGAGCCTTCTCGAAGGGCACGGAGACATCACGATGGATCGCGCTGGCCAGGATTTAGTGCCCAGTGCCGATCGATTCGGAAAGGTGTTGCGCGAACGACGCGAATCGGCTCGCGGGATGGCGCGCATCTTTCAGCAACTCATCGGCCTGCAGGCAAAGTTGGCCCAATATGCGCAGGGCGAAGCGTTCATCACCGATGTCGAGCGTGCCGGCGGTCAGCAGTTGCTGTCACGAGCATGGGAAGGTCCCGAGAACCTTCCGAGCATTCTCGAGATCCGTGACCCACAGCGGTGGATCGATCGCATGGGCGCAGCGCTTCCGGTTGCTGGCTAAGCGAAGTCGACCTGCTTTGAGTTCGCTCGCTGAACGTCATGGTGCGTTCCTGAATCGATGCACATTCCCACCGGCGGGAACACCATTGGTGTGTGGCGTGTCGGGCGGTGCCGACTCGATGGCGTTAGTCGTATTGGCCGTTGCTGCAGGTTGCGACGTCACCGCGGTGCATGTCGATCACGGGTTGCGTTCGGGCTCCGAAACCGAATCGAATCGCGTGCGAGCAGTCGCTGAACAAATTGGTGCTGCTTTTCGTGCCGAGACGGTGGTCGTCGAAACTGGCCCGAACCTTGAAGCCCGCGCCCGGTCGGCCCGGCATGCAGTGCTCGGCCCTGATGCTGCGCTTGGTCACACGACCGATGATCGGGCCGAGACGATGATCGTCAATTTGTTGCGAGGTGCGGGCCCCGATGGCTTGGCCTCTATTCGCCCCGGTTTCCGTCACCCGATCCTCAATCTTCGAAGGTCCGACACCGAACGGGTCTGTGAGATCGAAGGCATTGAACCGTTTTTCGATCCCAGCAATACCGACCCGATGTTCGTGCGGAATCGCATTCGTCACGAAGTGCTTCCGCTTTTGACCGACATCGCCGGCCGTGATCTCGTGCCGATTCTTGATCGTCAGGCCGATGTGTTTGCGTTGGTTGCTGACTATCTGAAGTTGGAAGCCGCCCAACTTGATCCGACCGATACGCGAGTGCTTCGAGAAGTTCCAGAGGTTGTGGCGCGCGTCGCACTACGCGAATGGTTGCGAGCCGGTACCGAAGAACGCCATCCGCCTGACGCCGCAACAATCGATCGCGTGATGGCGGTGGTTCGAGGCGATGCCGTCGCGACCGAATTGGGTGGAAACCGTCGCGTCGAACGCACCGCAGGAGAACTTCGCATCGTGACGACACCCAAGGGCTGAGGACTGCACTACATTCGCCGCGTGACCCAAAGCGCGTCCGGTAACGAACATCCGCATCCCGATGTCGATCCCCATCTCGGTCAGATCCTCGTCACCCACGAAGCCATTCAGCAACGCATCGCTGAACTGGGCAAAGAGATCACTGTCGACTATGCCGGACGAGCTCCGCTGCTCATCGCGGTCCTAAAGGGCGCAGTCATGTTTATGGCCGACATCGCCCGTGCGATCGCGCTGCCTGTCGAACTCGACTTCATGGCGGTGTCGTCCTACGGCACGGCAACGAAGACCAGCGGTGTCGTTCGCATCGTCAAGGACCTCGATATCGATCTCACCGGGCGCGATGTCATCATCATTGAAGACATTGTCGATAGTGGACTCACGCTGAATTACCTCCGCAAGAACCTTGCAGCCCGGCACCCAGCCAGTCTCGAAGTGTGTGCGCTTCTTCTAAAAGAAGGCATGCAGAAGGTGGAACCCGATCTTCGCTACGTAGGCTTTCGTCTCCCCGACGAGTTTGTGGTCGGGTACGGCCTCGATGTCGCTGAGCGCTACCGCAACCTCGATGACCTTCGGGTCTACGTGGGGCCCGGAAGCGGTCATTGACTCTTTTGCCGATTGGGGAATCACTACGATTTCCCACCTGTTGAACGTTTTTGTTCTTGTCCCCTCGTCAGGAGACCGTGATGGAGCCCATCGATCTTCCCCGAATCTCAGCGGCTGTAAAAGAAATCCTCATCGCTATTGGCGAGGATCCCGATCGTGATGGCCTGCACGACACGCCCGATCGCGTGGCGCGCATGTATGCCGAGGTCTTCGCCGGCCTTCGTGACGACCCCCGCAGTCACCTTCAGGTGATGTTCGAGGCCAACCACGACGAAATGGTGATGGTGCGTGACATCGCACTCACCTCAATGTGCGAACACCATCTCGTTCCGTTTATGGGTAAGGCGCACGTTGCCTACATCCCCGGCACCGATGGTCGCGTGACTGGTCTTTCAAAGATCGCTCGCTTGGTCGATGCCTACGCAAAGCGTCCGCAGGTGCAAGAACGCCTCACCGCGCAGATCGCCGACGAACTTGAGACAACGCTGCAGCCTCGTGGCGTGCTCGTTGTCATCGAGGCAGAGCATCTGTGCATGTCGATGCGTGGTGTTCGTAAGCCAGGTTCGACCACCGTTACCTCTGCAGTGCGCGGGCTTTTCCGCGAAAGCGCCGCCACTCGATTCGAAGCGATGCGATTCATCGCTCGCGACTAAACGTGGCCGACGTCGTTCCCCGACTCGGAGTTGGCACTCCGGCAACGGTTCCCTTGGTCATGGGAATCGTGAATGTCACTCCCGATTCGTTTAGCGACGGTGGAAAGTTCCTCGAGCCGGCTTCGGCAATCGCTCACGGACTTTCGCTGATCGAAGAGGGCGCATCGATTCTCGACATTGGCGGCGAGTCCACCCGACCAGGCGCAGCGCCTGTTGATGCTGAAACTGAACTCGTACGTGTCATCCCGGTTCTCGAAGGATTGAGCGGTCGTTGTCGTCTCAGCATCGACACCCGCCACGCCGAGGTTGCGCGCGCTGCGGTGGCTGCAGGTGCAACCCTCATCAACGACGTCTCTGCCTCTCTTTGGCCGGTTGCGGCCGAACTCGGCGTCGGCTGGATCGCGATGCACATGCAAGGCGAACCCGGCACGATGCAGGCCAATCCTCACTATGACGATGTCGTGTCAGAGGTTTGTACGTTCCTTCGCGAGCGCGCAACGGCTGCTTCAGAGGCCGGAGTAAAAGAAATTTGGGTCGATCCTGGATTTGGGTTTGGGAAGACCGACGCCCACAATTTGGCGCTGCTCGCACACCTCGATCGCATCGTTGAATTGGGTTGGCCAGTGATGGTCGGAACGTCCAGAAAGGCAATGCTGGGACGGCTCCTTGCCACTTCTGATGGTTCTACCGACATCGTTCCCGCCGATGATCGGTTGGCCGGTTCGATCGCCACTGAGGTGTGGGCAATGCACGCCGGAGCAAGCATGATTCGCGCTCACGACGTCAGAAGCGCCATCCAAGCGGCCAAAGTCGTGGCAGCATGAGCGCCGTGGCCAGTAAAGGGAAGTGGGCGCAGGGGATCCGCCCCCGCAATTTTCACTGGGTGATCGCTGAGCGACTCGCCGTCTGTGAGCGACCCGGTGGCTATGGCGCCAACCATCGCAAGGTTCGTCGCCAAGAGGAAATCATCTGGGTTCGCGAACAGGGCTTCACCTGCGTCATCTCGATGATCGCAGCACCGCTGAATCTCCACAATTACGACGAACTCGGTGTGGTGTGGCGTCACCGCCCAGTTCCCGAAGACGATCTCGGCATCTTCGAAACTGCCTTCTTCGCCGAACTCCGCACGCTCCTCGAGCGCGGTGAGCGAATTCTCATCCATGCTGAGGAACTCAGCGACCGAGTCTGTGGTCTTATCGCTGGCTATCTACTTTGGAACGGCCTGGTCGAAACTCCTCCCCGGGTTGTTACCGTGATTGAACAGCTGACTCAGCGCCAGCTCGGCCCGACCGGCCGGGAACTGGTTGCGATTTCACTGACGATCCCCCCGCCGTCTTCCTGACCCGGAGCGCATCCTCATGGCCCCGAATGATCGAATCGAACTCCGCCGCCTTGTCGTCACTGGCATTTGTGGCGCGCTTCCTGAAGAGCGCGAACGGGCACAGCCCCTCGAGGTCGACCTTGATGTTGTCGCTGATCTTTCCGCGGCGGGCGCGTCGGACAATCTCGACGACACACTCGACTACGGCGCTATTACTGCAACGGTCGAAAACGTGATCCTTACCGGAACACCGCAGTTACTTGAACATCTCGCCCAGAACATCGCCGATGCCGTGCTCGCTGATCCGCGTGCACTGAGTGTCACGGTGTCTGTGCGGAAGTTGCGCCCACCGGTGCCGCAGGCACTGGCTACTTCGGGCGTGACCATCATCCGGGGACGCTGAATGTCTCGAGCGTTCCTGAGCCTCGGCTCGAACATGGGTGAATCATGGTCGCTTCTTCGCGAAGCGGTGAGTTCGCTTGACTCGGTTGTTGCCGTGTCGCCGGTGTACCGAACAGAACCGGTCGGCGGCCCCGATCAAGAACCATTCCTCAATATCGTCATCGAGCTCGACACCGATCTCAGCGCGCGCGAACTGTTGGGTGTGTGCCATCGGTTGGAATCGGCGGCCAATCGCGTTCGTACGGTTCGTTGGGGTCCGCGCACTCTCGATGTCGACATCATTTGGATCGATGGCGTCACCGTTGCGGAACCCGATCTGGAAGTGCCGCATCCACGCATGCGATTGCGTCGCTTTGTGATGGCGCCTTTGGCCGACCTTGCCCCCGATGTCACTGGTCCCGATTGGGCCGATCGCGCCGAGGGCCATGTGGATCGCGTCGGACCTCTCGACGCCGAACCGGGATGAACTCGAACCACTCGGTCCGGGTTGTCGGGCCGGGCCGGGCCGGTGGCGCACTCTCAAGTGCGTTGACGAAGGTTGGTTGGACGGTGCTTGCACCCGTTCGCCGTGGCGATCTTCTTGCCGACGCTGCAAAAGACGTAGATCTTTTGCTGATCGCGACGCCAGACGCAGCGATCGAGGAAGTTGCTGCTTCGATTACGCCAATCGAGACAACCGTGGTCGCTCATCTTTCAGGAGCACGCGGGCTTGACGTCTTGGCAACGCATCCATTGCGAGCGGCACTACATCCACTGACGTCCATGCCAACCGCCGAAGTCGGTGCTGAGCGCCTCGCTCGGGGAGCGTGGTTTGCGCTCGATGCAAGTAGCGACGAAGCAATGGTGATCGTTGAATCGGTGGTGACTGCGCTTGGTGGTCGCTCGTTCGTTGTGAACGACGAACATCGAGTTGCGTACCACGCGGCCGCAGCGATCGCTTCGAATCACGTTGTCGCGTTGCTTGGGTCGGCCGAACGAGTTGCCGCCTCGGCGGGTGTGCCGCTCGGCGCATATCTCGAACTTGTTCGTGCCACGATCGACAACATCGAAGACTTGGGTGTTGCCGACGCCCTCACTGGTCCTGTCGCCAGGGGCGACTGGGAGACCGTTGCTCGTCATCGAGAAGCCATCGACCCATCAGAGCTCGCGTTGTACGACGCATTGGTCGAAGCGGCCCGACGCGTGGTGGACTCGCGAACTGGTGGTGCCGATGCAGTGCAACCGACGAACCCCCGAACGGAATCTTGATGCTGGTCCTGTCCACGAAGGCTGAGTTTCGCGAATACCTCGAAAACGTTCGCGCCCTCGGGCGAACGGTCGGGCTCGTACCGACGATGGGCGCGTTGCACGAGGGACATTTGTCATTGCTTCGCGCCGCTGCCGCTGATTGCGATGTCGTTGCTCTCACGATCTTTGTGAATCCACTGCAGTTCGGTGCAGGCGAAGACCTCAGTGCCTACCCGCGACCACTCGACCGCGACCTGGAACTCGCGGAAGAAGTGGGCGCCGATGTCGTGTTCACGCCGAGCACCGACGAGATGTACCCGGAACCGACCCTCAGCACGGTTCATGTCGACCAACTGACTCTTGGGATGGAAGGCGCGAGTCGACCAACGCATTTCGATGGAGTTACAACCGTTGTCACGAAGTTGTTCAACATCGCTGGTCCGAGCCGCGCCTATTTCGGCGAGAAGGACTTCCAGCAACTTGCCGTCGTTCGCCGCATGGCCGCCGATCTCGACCAACCCGTCACTGTTATTGGATGCCCCATCGTTCGCGAGGCCGATGGTTTGGCGATGTCGAGCCGCAACATCTATTTGTCGTCATCGGAGCGTGAAGCGGCCACTGTGATCAGCCGGGCACTTCGGGCGGGTGCGGCGATGATCTCGGCGGGCGAAAGCGATCCTGCAGTGATCGAAGCGCATATGGCGTCAATTATTGAAGCCGAACCCCTCGCCGAACTCGACTATGCAGTGGTTGTTGATCCCGACTCGCTGCTTACGCCGGCCGAACTCCTACGTGGCACAAACGTTCGATTACTCATGGTAGCCAAGGTCGGATCACCGCGATTACTCGACAACCTCGGTGTCGACGTACCGTAGGAAGTAACACCCGCACGGTGACCGCACGCGGCGCCAAGCTGAAGGAGCAGACGATGCATCGACGAATGATGAAATCAAAGATCCACCGCGCTCGCATTACTGACGCCAACCTCCACTACGTAGGTTCCATCACCCTCGACACGCAATTGATGGAGCAAGCCGACATTCGTGAATGGGAGCAGGTGCAGGTTGTCGATATCGACAACGGCGCGCGGTTTGAGACCTACGCCATCCCGGGCGGTCCGGGCACGGTGTGTCTGAATGGGGCCGCAGCGCGCTTGGTGCAGCCGGGCGACCGGATCATCGTGATCACCTACGCGGACTACGACGAAGCAGAGCTTGAGGACTACACGCCCCGAGTCGTGCATGTTGATGGAACGAATCGAATCATCGATGAATTCGAAGCCGTGACCATTGCTGCCGAAGAATCTCCCGTTCGATTCCGGGCCTGAACCCGTTCTTCGGTCAGACTGCTCATCTGTGACCGCCGAACTCGATCTTCTCGTGGTGGGTTCCGGCGTGGCCGGACTCTCGGCTGCAGTGCGGGCCGCAGCCCAGCCCGGGGTTCGTGTTGGAGTGCTCACCAAGGGCCCGTTGGAACAATCAACCACGCGTTGGGCCCAAGGTGGCGTTGCCGCCGTTCTCGGTGGTGATCCCGATTCCACCGATCTGCATTTGGCCGACACCCTGGCTGCAGGTGCAGGACTTTGCGATGTCGATGCCGTTCGTGTGTTGGTTGAAGAAGGACCAGTTCGCGTTCGTGATCTTGTCGCTCTTGGCGCGCGGTTTGACCGCGATGCCGACGGAAAGTTTGAACTCGCTCGTGAAGGTGGACATTCGCTTCCTCGAATTGTTCATGCTGGTGGTGTCGCAACTGGTGCCGAAATCGAACGAGCACTCGTGGCTGCGGTTCGAAGCGAAGCAACGGAAATTCACGAACACGCATTCGCGCTTGATCTTGTGATCGAGAACGGTCGCTGTGTTGGCGTACGCGCCTCGCTCGCCGACGGAACAGTCGAAACTGTTCGTGCTCGCAACGTGTTGCTTGCTTCAGGTGGTGCTGGGCAGATCTTCTCGGTCACGACGAATCCTCTCGAAGCAACCGGCGACGGAATCGCCATGGCATTGCGCGCTGGCGCAGCAGTTGCTGATGTCGAGTTCGTTCAGTTCCATCCCACGGCACTGCATCATCAGCGGATGCCTCGGCCGTTATTGTCGGAAGCATTGCGTGGCCACGGCGCGCTGATTCGTGACATCAATGGCGAACGATTTGTTGACGAAATGCTTCCACGCGATCAGGTCAGTCGGGCGATGGTTCGACGAATGATCGAACTCCATACCGATCATTGTTTGCTCGACGTGTCGGGCCTCGATCAGTTCGACGTTCGTTTTCCAACTATTGCCGCAATGCTCAGCGGCCTTGATTTTGATCCCGCTACCGATCTTCTGCCGATTGCGCCGGCTGCGCATTACTTGTGCGGGGGAGTTGTCACCGACCTGAAGGGCGCGAGCAGCCTTCCGGGGCTGTGGGCAGCTGGCGAAGTTGCGTGTTCGGGCGTGCACGGTGCGAATCGATTGGCGTCCAACTCTTTGCTTGAAGGCATGGTCTTTGGTGCGCGCGTCGTCGAAGCAATCGAAAGCGGCAGTGAAGGCCCCGATCGAACTGGCGCGATGCGTGCGCTTCACGGTGATGGCGGCCGGCGACTCGAAGGCTGGACGACACCTGCACCGCTTTCAGCAGGAGCCCCCGGGGATGCCGACGCGATCGCAACCGCTCGAGACGACATGCAGTGGGCAATGACGGTTGGTGCTGGCGTGGTGCGCGACGCAACCTCCTTGGAGGCCACCGAGCGCAAGGTCGATCATGCCCGAGGCCTCGCCAATGGTTCAGGGGTTGCTTCGTGGGAACTGGCCAATCTCGCTGCGGTTGCCTCGGCGCTGCTGGTTGCGGCCGATGCCCGGACCGAAAGCCGTGGCGCGCATACCCGTGACGATTGGCCCGAAACCGACCCAGATCTGGCTCTGCGATTGGTGATCGGCTGACCGGTTCGCCCCGATCGGGCTCGGCAGGGCAGGCTTTGGGAATGTCCGATCTGCTCCAGCCGCCCCGAGTCGTTGTCGTCGACGCGGTTGAACGCGCTCTCGCCGAGGATCTCACCCCTCTCGGCGACCTCACCTCTGCGCTTCTTCCGCAGGACCTCGTTGCAACCGCCCGCTTTGTGGCTCGCACGACAGGTGTCATCGCCGGCCGAGCCTGCGCCGCCGAAACATTTGTGCAGGTTGATCCGACGGTGTCGCTCGCGTGGTCGCTCGACGATGGCGACTGCGTTGGTCCCGGCACGTTGATCGCCACCGCAACTGGTCGACTCGCTTCGATCCTTACCGCAGAGCGCACGGCGCTGAATTTTCTTGGACACCTTTCCGGAATCGCAACGCTCACGAGCGAGTACGTGGTTGAAGCAGCAAAGGGTGGAACTGCTTACGTATGGGATACACGCAAGACCACTCCGGGTCTTCGAGTTCTCGAAAAAGCTGCCGTGCGCGCCGGCGGTGGTCGCAACCATCGCGGCAACCTTTCCGACTGGATCTTGTTGAAGGACAACCACATCGCGTTGTTCGGAATTACCGATGCCGTGGCTCGTTCACGTTCGATGTGGCCAGCACGCACCGTTCACGTCGAATGCGACACCATCGAACAGGTGAATGAAGCGTTGGCCGCCGGTGCCGATGCATTGCTGCTCGACAACATGACCCCTGATCAGATTCGCGAATGCGTTGCTGTTGCGTCTGCATCGCATCGTCGCCCGTTGCTTGAAGCATCGGGTGGCATCACGCTCGAAACAATTGCTGCCTACAGCGCAGCAGGTGTCGACTGCATTTCGGTCGGCGGTCTCACAAACTCTGCGCCGGTGCTCGACATCGGGCTTGATATCGATCCCGCATGACGGAGGATCAACGAATGCTTCTCGCAGTTGATGCAGGAAATACACAAACTGTCGTCGGGCTTTACGAACTTGATGGCGGAACGTCTGCTGGACGTCGTCCCGAAGCTGGCTTGCTCGATCACTGGCGCATCTCGACTGCAGCCGATCGAACAAGCGATGAATACGCCGTCATGTTGCAGGGTTTCCTCGCCCTTCGTCGCAACAGTTTCAGCGACATCGATGGCATCGTCATTTCATCAGGCGTTCCTCGCGTCACAGCAACGCTTCGTCAGGTCACTGATCGCCACTTCGACTTTGAACCAATCGTGGTTGGACCCGGCATTCGCTCCGGCATTCGCATCGATTATGACAATCCCAAAGAGGTTGGTGCCGACCGCATTGCAAATGCTGTTGGCGCGTACGACCTCTACGGCGGCCCAACGATCATCGCTGATTTCGGCACCGCAACAACTTGCGACGCGGTTTCGGAAGATGGGGTGTATCTCGGCGGCGCAATTGCACCCGGTATTGAAATCTCTATGGATGCTCTTGTGGGCCGTGCCTCTGCACTGCGTGCGGTTGAACTCAACGAACCCCGCAATGTGCTGGGAAAGTCAACGGTTGAGTCGATTCAGTCAGGCGCGGTGTATGGATTTGCAGCGCAGGTCGATGGATTATGCGATCGCATCGAAGCAGAACTTGGCACCTGCACAGTGATTTCCACCGGTGGGCTTGCTGAAACGATCACGCCGTTCTCAAAGCGCATCCAACACACCGAACCGTGGCTCACGCTTCACGGCCTTCGGTTGATTTACGAAAAGAACGTCTGAGTTCTTTCGGTTACAACTAGACAGCAGCGCGGACAGTTCCGAGCAAGTGCTCGGCGGCTGCTTCAAGAGCAGTGACAGCTTCGGTGCCGGCATAGGGCGCAAGTGCACGTTGTCCTGATTCGACATATGCACGGGCGGTGTCGAGTGAACCGCGTACCGACGGCGACGAACGCAACAGTGTGCGAGCCAGCGCAAGTGTGTCGGGATCGTCGACTGGTTCGATGGAACCGTCGGTGGGTGCGAGTTTCACCAGAAGCGAACGAAGTTCGTCGGCTTCGGCGCCACCTGCAGCAAGCGTGCGGATGATGGGAAGCGTGTAGGTGCCTTCAACGAGGTCGTGACCTGCGGGCTTACCGAGTTCTTCATCGGTGGAGGTGACGTCGAGAAGGTCGTCGACGATTTGAAACGCCATTCCGAACGAGTTGCCGAACGTGGTGAGTGCATCGATCTGCGGACGGGGGAGTCCGCCAACAATCGCTCCGACCCGACACGCAGTGCCGAGCAACGACGCGGTCTTGCCATCGATGGAACGCAGGTACGCGTCTTCGGTGCGCTGCTGATTGAACGCGTGTTGCAGTTCAAGGATTTGGCCTTCGCACAACTTGGCGATGGTTGCAGCGAGCAAACCAGCAACTTCAGTGCCGAGGGATGCCGCGATCTCGGAAGCTTTCGCCAGCAAGTAGTCGCCGGCAAGGATCGCTTTGAGATTGCCCCAACGAGCATTCACGCTTTCAACGGTGCGACGCGTGGTGGCATCGTCCATGACGTCGTCGTGATAGAGCGAACCGAGGTGCACGAGCTCAACGGAGACGGCGCCCATGATGACGTCGGGGGTGGCGGCGCTCATCACGGCATCGGAGGTGGCCGCGGAGGTCACGGTGAAGGCGGGGCGAACCCGCTTGCCGCCGGCCAAAATCAGGTGGCTGGCAACCTCAGTAAGGAATGGGTCCTCGGTAACGACCGAGGCCTGCAGTGCGTCCTCGACCCGCGCAAGATCCCCTTGCAGAACGGGAAGCTGGAGGAGGGGTGAGGCACCGGCCATGTCGCCACGATAGGCCCGTAGCCCGTTCCAACCTCAACCCGGGGACAAGGTCGAGTCCACCTGTGACAAAGGCACCTCGGACCTTCATTTCCGACGAGGTGATCGCGATCGTCATGGGTACACTCGCTCCACGTATCCCCGTCTGGGAAGCAGGTCACAAAGTGTTTGAACGGTTCACCGATAGGGCCCGCAGGGTCGTCGTGCTTGCGCAGGAAGAAGCACGCCTCCTGAACCACAACTACATCGGCACCGAGCACATCTTGCTCGGGCTGATTCACGAGGGTGAAGGCGTTGCCGCCAAGGCCCTCGAGTCCTTGGGCATTTCGCTCGAGGCTGTGCGTTCGCAGGTCGAAGAAATCATCGGTCAGGGCGGTTCATCGCCGAGCGGCCACATCCCGTTCACGCCTCGTGCCAAGAAGGTGCTCGAACTGTCGTTGCGCGAAGCGCTGCAACTTGGGCACAACTACATCGGCACCGAACACATTCTTCTTGGTCTCATTCGTGAGGGCGAAGGTGTCGCTGCTCAGGTGCTCGTCAAGCTTGGCGCCGACCTTTCCCGCGTTCGCCAGCAAGTCATTCAGTTGCTTTCTGGCTATTCCGGTCCTGGTCCGCAACAGGGCGAAAAGGCCGGAGCCGCCACTGGCGGTTCGAGCGAAGCATCACCGAGTGGTTCGGCAGTTCTCGATCAGTTCGGTCGCAACCTCACACAACTTGCTCGCGAAAAGAAGCTCGACCCAGTTATCGGTCGTGCACGCGAAACCGAACGCGTCATGCAGGTGCTCAGCCGCCGCACCAAGAACAACCCTGTTCTTATCGGCGAGCCTGGTGTCGGCAAGACCGCAATCGTTGAAGGTCTCGCGCAAGCAATCGCTGCCGATCAGGTTCCGGAAACGCTTCACGGCAAGCAGCTCTACACACTTGATCTGGGCGCGCTTGTTGCCGGCTCGCGTTACCGCGGTGATTTCGAAGAGCGCCTCAAGAAGGTGCTCAAGGAAATCAAGACTCGTGGCGACATCATTCTGTTCATCGACGAGATCCACACCCTCGTTGGTGCCGGTGCTGCCGAAGGCGCAATCGATGCAGCAAGCATCCTCAAGCCGATGCTTGCTCGTGGTGAACTGCAAACAATTGGTGCCACCACACTCGACGAGTACCGCAAGCATCTTGAAAAAGACGCTGCACTCGAGCGTCGGTTCCAGCCGATCAAGGTTGAAGAGCCCACCGTCGCCCACACCATTGAAATCCTCAAAGGTTTGCGCGACCGGTACGAGACCCATCACCGCGTCACCATCACCGATCAGGCCCTTGTTGCTGCGGCCAACTTTGCCGACCGCTACATCGCCGATCGTTTCCTTCCCGACAAAGCCATCGACCTCATCGACGAAGCCGGTTCGCGTCTGCGCATTAAGCGCATGGAAACACCACCCGATTTCAAGGAACTCGAAAACGAAATCACCAAGGTCGTGACCGAGAAGAAGGAAGCCGTCGAATCGCAGCAGTTCGAAGAAGCAGGTCGTTTGCGCGATCGCGAAAAGGAACTGCTTGCGCAGAAAGAAACCAAAGAGCAGGAAATGAAGGACTCGGGCATCGATCTCTTCGACGAGGTCGACGAAGAAGCCATCGCCGAGGTGCTTTCACTCTGGACCGGTATTCCCGTTTACAGACTCACTGAAGAAGAAACTGCTCGCCTTCTGCGCATGGAAGACGAACTGCACAAGCGTGTCATCGGTCAGGAAAATGCCATTAAGGCAGTCAGCCAGGCCATCCGTCGTACTCGTGCAGGTCTCAAAGATCCGAAGCGTCCCTCTGGTTCGTTCATCTTCCTCGGCCCATCGGGTGTTGGTAAGACTGAACTGGCAAAGACGCTCGCCGAGTTCTTGTTTGGCGACGAAGATTCACTCATCTCTCTCGACATGTCTGAGTACATGGAAAAGCACACCGTCAGTCGTCTCGTCGGTTCGCCTCCCGGATACGTCGGTTACGAAGAAGGCGGACAGCTCACCGAAGCAGTGCGTCGCAAGCCGTTCTCAGTTGTGCTTTTCGACGAAATCGAAAAGGCGCATCCCGACGTCTTCAACACGTTTTTGCAGATTCTTGAAGAAGGCCGACTCACCGACTCACAAGGTCGTTCGGTCGACTTCCGCAACACCGTGCTGATCATGACCTCAAACCTCGGCACCGCCGATCTTCGCAAAGCCAACATTGGTTTTGGTAAGGCCGACGAAGCCGTTTCGTACGAGCGCATGAAGGAAAAGGTCAATGACGCACTCAAGGCGCACTTCCGTCCTGAGTTCCTCAACCGCATCGACGACACCATCGTGTTCCACGAGCTTTCTAAGCCCGAGGTCACGACCATCGTCGATCTGCTCATCAAGCGAGTCACCAAGCAGCTTGAAGGTCAGGGCATTGGTCTTGAACTCACTGAGGCTGCCAAGTTGCTGCTGGCCGACAAGGGCTACGACCCCACATTGGGTGCTCGTCCGCTGCGTCGTGCCATTCAGCGCATGGTCGAAGATCCGCTTTCCGAGCGTTTGTTGTGGAAGGAGTTCCGCGCCGGCCAGAACATCGTGGTCGACGCCGAACCCGATCCCGAAACGGGCGAACGCATCATCGTGTTCCGTGCCACCGAGGGCTTCGAGCCCCCGCCCATGGAACTGGCAGAAGCCGGTGCTCCCGAATAGGGAACATGCATCACCAACTTGTTGAAAGAGCCCGGGCCCAGGGCCCGGGCTCTTTCGCGTTGAGCGCGACCGGCGCCGTGCACTTGCGCTGGTAGGTTGCGCGCTGTGTTGAGGAACCGTCGACTGCCGCGAGTGTTCGCATTGCTCGCGCTTGTCGTCTTCGTTGCTGCCGGTTGTCGAGTGGAGATTGAGACCAAGGTTGATGTTGGTCTTGATGGGAAAGGCACGATTACCCAAGGCATTGGCTTCGATGACGCCGCCTTGAAGCGTGTTGGTGATCCGGCGCAAGCGTTGCGCGCTGATGATCTTGTTCAAGCAGGCTGGGAAGTAGACGCCGCTTCCAAAGAAGGTGACCTCACCTGGATTCGCGTGCATCAGTCGTTCGATACGCCTGAGGAAGGGACCGCTTTACTCGCGCAGTTAAGCGGTCCCGACGGGCCCTATCGCGACATGCTCATCACTCGATCGGATGAATTCTTTTCCACATCCGTCAACGTCACCGGACAGATCGACACGACTGCAGGCCTCGCAATGTTTGGCGATCAACAGTTGGCCACAGCGCTCGGCGGTGATGCTTCCGGTGGATTGCTCGCAAAGATCGAGGCTGAAGAGAAGGCGCCACCGGCGTCAATGGTTGATCTGAATCTCGTCGTGAATGCGGGGAGTTCAACAAAGACCTACAACGCCTCGTTCACTGACAGCGACACGCAGATGGTGAAGGTCAGCTCGTCACGGGGAAAGCTCCTTCAGATTCTTGAAACCCTTTTTGTTCTTGCGCTTGCCGGCCTCACCGCCACGGTGATTGGCCTCCGGTATCGCAAGCGCCGCTTACGGACTCGCCGACTCATGCACTCCCGCGGCCGGCGCTGGTAGACGTCCTCATCGGCTGTGCGTTGGGTCGTTCCCCAATGACCCACTGAATTGGGCGGCTCAAAGTTGATTATCTATAATCCTTAGAGCGATCGGGCGGAGGGTTCGGTCCAAGTACCTAAGGGGTTTTGATGTCTCGTTTCTCTCGTTCAGTGCGACTTGCGGTCGCCGGACTTCTCGCAGTTTCCGCGCTCACGATCTTCGGCGCTTCGCCCGCTAGCGCGGTTGCCACTGCTTCTATGGTCGATAACGGAAATGGTTCAATCACCGTTACCTACTCGGGTACTGTCGCTGGACCGACCGGCTTTGACGTGGTTCTTCTGTTCCTGTCAGAGGGCGCAACGTGTCCGGTGAATGCATACCCGAACTCCTATCTCTTCAACCTCTATGTCAACGAGGGTGGTCCAGTTATGGCTGCGTCCCCTGCGACGATCGGCGTTGGAACGTCGGTTATGGGTCCTAATGGTCCTCAAGCTATTCCCCTTACTACAGGTAACTATCAGGCCTGTCTCTACACGCAGGACATCGGTCCGAACGACTACACCAATGCCGGTTCGCTTGCCGTGACCATCGGTCAGGTCACACCGACGACCACCACGACCACTACGACCACTACGACTGCACCAGCAGCCGATCCGGTGGCCCCAGCCTTCACGGGCTGATCGATTCAGCTTCCAGGTTTGTCAGGTGCCGCTCCTTCGGGGGCGGCACTTTTCGTTTTGGTTCGAAACAGCAGTAGTTCGTGCGTTCCGTGAAGGTGGTTAGGAACCGAAGAACGCGTGTTGTAAAGCTTCAAGTGTGAGTTGATCCCACTCATCGGTTTCACCTTGTTGCGCGCCGCGCTCGATGAACACGCGACTCAAAAGCAATCCGTGTTGCCACGCGACTGCACTAGGGAGATCGATGCCGTCGCGGAGCCAGCCTCGCTCGTTGCAAGGTTGGAGGACGGCAACTAACCCCGCGACAATCTCATCCTGTGCACGAAGCACTTCGGCTTCAAGTTCGGGGCGTGCAAACGCGCTGCCGACCACGCTCACGCGACGCCATCGACTTTCTTCGCGCCCGGCGAGAGTCTTTTCCCAGACGTCAACGAGAGCGGTTTGCAGTTCCGCGCGTGACTGGCACTGCGAAACTCGTTTTCCAATAGCCTCGACGTCTTGGCGGATTTGGCGGGAGAAGCGCTCAACCTGAGCAGCGATGACGAGGCCGTCACGATTTCCGAAGTGGTAGTAGAGAACCGGAGGCGTAACTCCAGCTTCCTCAACGATGTGATTGACGCGCACCGCCGCCTCGCCGCCCGCGTCGATGGCAGCGACGGCGAGATCAAGGATCTTGGTGCGATTGTCGTCAGCCACGCAGTGACCTTACGGCCGCTGGGACGGTGAGGAACCGAAGCCGGATCATCTAAGAGCCTGATTAGTTTCACTAGACATTATGACTTAGTCTTACTAGGGTTAGCCAGCCGAGTTCGCACCGAACGCGGTCACCCTCTGGAAAGGTCTGAGATGTCTCGATTCACTCGTTCGACCCGCATGGTTGTTGCCAGTGCGCTCTTTGTTTCAACTGCGTTGGTGTTCGCTGCCAGCCCCGCGGATGCCGCTCCAACCGGATCGCTTGCGAATGATGGCAACGGCGGTTTGGTTGTGACCTATTCGAGTCCGACTGCTCAGGATTCGATCGATCTTGAGATTCGCACAAGTGGTTCAAACTGCAATGTTCAACAACCTCCGCTTGCTGTTCTCAGTAACGATTCGCTCGCCCCGCAACTTGCGCAGATTGGAGCAAGTCCTGCGACCATTGCTGTGGGCACGACTGCCTATGGGCTTCAACCAGCGGGTTCGTTATTCACCGTGGCTGCGGCTTCGTACACGTTTTGTCTTTTTGATATCGCACAGCCGTTGAGTCCTCTTGCCCAATTGACCATGACAATTGGTCAGGCGTCGCCGACCACGACCACCACGACCACAGCATCTCCAACCACCACTACCACTGCATCAACTCCAGTCACCCCGGCCTTCACGGGCTGATCAATTCAGCTTCCAGGTTTGTCAGGTGCCGCTCCTTCGGGAGCGGCACCTTTCGTTTCTCAGCGCGAGGAGTCTCGTGCCAGGCGAAGGGTTTCGCTGCGGCAATGCTCCGATGAGTTGTTGGGAATCTGCAGCCCTGTTTATGATTTGTAGACAGATCGGGCAAAGGGTTCGGTCCGATTCCCAGAGGGGTTCCGATGTCTCGATTTACTCGTACGACGCGCATGGTTGTTGCCAGCGCGTTTTTTGTCTCAGCAGTCGTGTTGTTCGCCGCTACTCCTGCGAATGCCGAAGCAACGGGATCAATGGTTAACAACGGTGATGGCTCCATGACCCTCACTTGGGCAACTCCATCACAGGGCGATAACGTCGCTCTCAACTTTTTCGCCAGCGGAACAACATGCCCGGAGAATGCAAGCCCATTTGGTTCGCCGATGTACCTCACGGGCACCACCCAAAACATGCCACCCATGCCACCTGGTTCCTCTGAGCCTGCTGTATTGACTGCTTCTCCTACGGTGCTCTCTGTGGGAACCACCGTTAACGAATGGGGCGCAATGACCGCGGGGAGTGGGGCAATCACGGCGGGATCGTATGTGGCCTGCCTCTATTTGGGTTTACTGGGCGGTCCAGCCCAAAGTCTTGAAATCACCTTTGGGGTTGCGGCTGCCACGACGACCACGACGACGACCACCACCATTGCTGGCGGCGCGTCTGGCGATCCGGTTACTCCTGCTTTCACCGGCTGATCGATTCAGCTTCCAGGTTTGTCAGGTGCCGCTCCTTCGGGGGCGGCACCATTCGTTTGGGCGCCATGAGTGTCTCGCCTGATGCGTAGGGTGTCGCCGTGGCCAAGCTCCGAGCAGTGTTCCGTTGCACCGAGTGCGGCACCAGCGTGCCCAAGTGGGTCGGGCGGTGCCCTGGGTGCGAGGGCTGGAACACGCTGGTTGAAGAGCTCGACGACGTATCGAAAGTTTCGTCTGCGGCGTTGTTGGGTAAGCGCGATGCACCCGTGCCCATTTCTGAGGTCGACGCGCACGAATGGCAACCCAAGCCAACCGGCATTGGTGAGCTCGATCGTGTGCTCAGCGGTGGCCTTGTGCCTGGTTCGGTCACGTTGGTTGGCGGTGAACCGGGCATCGGTAAGTCCACGCTGCTGCTGCAAGCGGTTGCATCAATCGCAGCATCGGGTTCGAAGGTTCTCTATGTATCGGCAGAAGAATCGAAGCAACAAGTTCGGCTGCGGGCCGAACGTTTGAATGCGCTGCAACCCGACCTTTGGCTCGCATCTGAAACTGCGGTGCCCCACATTCTTTCTTCGGTCGACGAAATTAATCCTGCAGTGTTGGTGGTCGACTCCATTCAAACCGTGCACACGCCCGACATCAGTTCTGCCTCGGGTTCTGTTTCGCAGGTTCGGGAAAGTGCCGCACGATTGGTGACAACTGCGAAAGAGCGCGGTCTGTCAGTTGTGCTTGTTGGACACGTCACCAAAGAAGGTGGCCTCGCTGGCCCGCGAGTGCTCGAGCACATCGTCGACACCGTCCTTGCCTTCGAAGGCGATCGTCACCATGCGTTGCGCATGTTGCGCGCGGTCAAGCATCGCTTCGGCGCAACCGATCAACTCGGTCTGTTTGAAATGACCGAACAAGGCCTGCTTGGTGTTCCCGATCCGAGCCGCTTGTTCTTGGCCGATCGACGCAAGGGTGTTGCCGGGTCGGTCATCGTGCCAACGATGGAAGGCGATCGTCCTCTGCTGGTTGAAGTTCAGGCATTGGTTGCTCATTCCGAACTTCCTTCTCCGCGTCGTAGCGCGCAGGGTCTCGATTCCGGTCGGTTGTCGTTGTTGCTGGCGGTGTTGGCTGAACGCGCTGGTGTCACGTTCGAAAAGCGCGATGTGTATGCGTTGGCTGTTGGTGGCGTGAAGATTGTTGAGCCTGCCGCCGACCTCGGCATTGCATTGGCGCTCGCGTCATCGCGATTCAACACACCAATTCCCGATGGGCTTGTTGTGTGCGGCGAAATTGGTTTGGGCGGCGAACTTCGTCAGGTTGCCCATGGCGAACGTCGTTTGGCGGAAGCGGCGCGTCTTGGATTCACGCGCGCGCTGGTACCTCGACTTGCTCCCGATCCTCCCGAAGGCATGAAGGCCATTCGGGTTGGCACGTTGGCTGAAGCAGTGGCCGCCGTGGGCATCGGCGACAGCAACTCTTCAGATTTCTGAAAGAACCCCCGGGTACACTCGCCCGATGGCTCGGCGTCGAAGTCCCGCAATGTTGCATGCACTCGGAATGGTCGCGCCCGGCACACCGCTGCGCGAGGGCTTCGATCGCATCCTGCAGTCCGGAATGGGCGCGCTCATTGTCGTAGGCGACGGGCCCGACGTTCTCAACATCTGCTCGGGCGGATTCCTTCTCGATGCGGCCTACAGCCCTCAGCGCCTTTCGGAACTGGCAAAGATGGACGGCGCCATCGTGTTGGCCTCCAACGCCAGCCGCATTGCCCGGGCAAATGTGCACCTGGTGCCCAAGCCAAACGTGCCCACCTCAGAAACAGGTACCCGACACCGCACTGCCGAACGAGTGGCGCGGTCCATCACGGTTCCCGTCATTTCTGTTTCTGAAGACATGTCGATCATTGCTGTTTACGTGGGCGATGAGAAACATCAGCTGATGCCGATCCCTCGTCTTCTTGACCGCGCCAACCAGGCCATGAAGACACTCGAGCGGTACAAAGAGCGCCTCGTAGAAGTGTCGAACAATCTCAATGCGCTTGAAGTGCAGGGCGCAGTCACGGTTCGAGACGTCGTCGTCATGTTGCAGCGCACCGAAATGGTGTTGCGCATCGCTGAGGAAATCGAATTCGACATTGTCGAACTCGGTGTCGATGGCCGACTCTTCCGACTTCAACTTGAAGAAGTCATTTCGGGCGTTTCGAACGATCGTCGATCAGTTGTGCTTGATTATTTACACGAAGACAATGACTGGCACTTTGCCGAAGCATCAGCTGGGTTGTCAGGGCTCGAGATGGAACAACTCCTTGACCTCACTGCGGTGGCGAGCGTGTTGCATCTTGAAGACGCCGACGATCTGAAGGCCTCAGTGCAACCCAAGGGTTATCGCATGCTTTCGCGCATCCCTCGTTTGCCTGAATCAATTGTTGGTCGCATCGTGGCCAAGTTCGGTTCGCTCGATGTCGTGATGAGCGCGACGGAAGCTGAGCTTGAAACGGTGGAGGGTGTAGGCGATCAGCGCGCTCGCTCCATCAAGGATGGGCTGTCGCGCTTGGCCGAAACCAGCATTCTCGACACCTACAACTGACTCCAGCCAGGCTTCGTTACGCATCACATTGCCGGATGGTGTTTCCGCGGAATGTGTTCAGTTTCCGGTGGTTGACGAGAACACTCTCGGTGCCTGAAGTTCTCAGGCTTTGGAAAGTTTGCTCAACGGTTCGATGGTTGTGGTGAACGCCATCTCGTACGCGACGGCTGCAACTGGGGTCCAGTCAAGGTTGCGGAAGGAGTCCGCTAGCAAACTGAGCGAAACGGTGCCGATGCCGCTGGCTGCGGTGATATGCCAAAATGCGGCGGCAGCGTCGGCAGCGTCGGGATAAGCCTTCTTGACAGCGTCACTGACGATTGCGAGTGAAGCGGCTGTGCGTTTCCGACCGGCCGCTGCGAGATCTGTGTGGTGACGCATCGCAACAGTGGTTTCCGTACGGAGTTGGCGGATGGGTCGGTTCGACTCAGCGACCAATCCATTTTGCAACGCGATGATTGCTTTTTTGTATTCCTCCGGACCAAGTTCGAGGAAGGACGCTGTTCCCGTTTGCCAGATCTGCGCCATCATTTGACTAATCGCCATATGCATGAGCTCGTCTTTGGTGCCGACATGTGTGTACGCAGAGCTGAATGAATGACCAGCGGCTCGAGCAACTCGGTGTGCGGTGGTCTTTTCGAAACCGACACGCGCCACAACTTCCATCACTGCGGAAACAAATTCGTCGAGGCCAACGTCGCCGGTGTCGGGAGTAGGGATTGAAAGCAAAACTGGTGTGGCGCTGAGACCTTGCTGATTCAAGTTCTTAGGATCAAGCGCGCTTTGCCGGAACCGGAGAAGAATTTCCTTCCACGGTGGACGAGACTTGGGGACTGACCGGCTGGTGAGAACGCATCCAGTTGGAACTGTCAACCGAAGTGAGCAAACCGCTGGTGGAATCTCGGGGTGCGCAGCGCAGATGTTCTGAAAGAGGGCTTCCACCTCGTCGCGAACAGAGTCGACAAGAAGAGGAAAGCGTCGAGCGACGGCGACAACCTCGATGGCGGCTGCGGTGAGCACAGAGGGGGCTTCGAGTTCTTCGAGCAACCATTCAGAGGGTTCTGAATCCTTGGAAGAGGCAAATGTGTCGAACTCGAGGATGAGTCGTTTGTAATGATCGCGAAGTTGTTCTTCCCAGAGTTCAAGAGCAACGTCTTCAGCGGAGTCGTACCGTCCGTAAAGCGGACCATTCGACATGCCTGCGTGCACTGCGATCCTCGTGAGGGCAAGACCATCGACTCCATTTGCTGCGAGTAACTCAAGAGCCGATGCGGTGATGGCCTCTTGCACCTCTCGGGTCTTTTGCGCTCGTGAAACCTTTGGTCGGTCTGGTTTGGAACCTGCTGATGCTGAGCTTTTGGTCCTCGTGGCCATGACGGCAGGATAGGGCAGATCACTACTTACTGAAGGTTTTGGTTATTAGCACAACGATTATTTGAAATCGGAAAATCTTCTAAGAGTCTGACGACAGCGCCTAGACGACCAGATGGGGTGGAGAACGGGCTAGAACAACAGCGCCGTCGTCGTGATGGCATGGAGGAACCATGAAGGTCGATATCTCACTCGCAATGTCCGGACCACTCGATGCGGTGCCCCGGGCGGCGGAACTCCAGGCGGTTGGGGCCGATGGCCTTTTCAGCTTCGAGAATGCTCACGACGCCTTCTTCCCGCTCGTCTTGGCCAGCACCTCCTGTCAGATCGACCTGATGACCAATGCGGCCATGGCGTTTCCTCGAAGCCCGCTGCATCTCGCCTATTCAGCCAACGATCTCCAACTCCTCACTGGCGGAAAGTTTCGTTTAGGCCTTGCCTCGCAGATTCGTCCGCATATTCAGAAGCGTTACGGATCGGTGTGGGAGAAGCCGGTTGCACAAATGCGCGAATGGGTGAGTGCAACGAAGGCGATCCTCGCTCACTTTGCTGGTGAAGGTCCGTTCGACTTCAAGGGTCAATGGACGACACACACCCTCATGACACCTAATTTCAATCCGGGTCCGAATCCATTCGGAAAGGCTCCGGTACTTGTCGGTGCGCTCGGTCCGAAGATGTGTGAGATGTCCGCCGAGGTCGCAGACGGCATTTTGGTGATGCCGTTCAATTCTGAGCGTCACTTTGCGGAACGAACGATGCCAGCGCTTGAACGTGGCTTCGCGAAATCAGGGCGCGATCGCAAGGACTTCGAAATCATCCTCGAAGTCATTTGTGCAGTGGGACAAACCGATGAAGAGATCGCTGCAGCAGCCAATGGCGTGAAGACGCTTCTTGGTTTCTATGGTTCGACTCCTTCGTACAAGCCTGTCCTCGATGTCGAAGGTTGGGGAGAACTGCAGCCTGAACTTAACGCGCTTTCGAAGCAGGGCGACTGGGCCGGTATGGCCAAGAAGATTGATGAAGACGTGCTTCGGACAATCGCTGTTGTCGGTACTCCGAAGGAAGTTGCTGCTGAGATCGTGCGTCGTTTCGGACACGAAGCCGATCGCGTGTGTCTTTACTTCCCCGGATATCCGATTACTGACGAATGCATCGCAGAAACAATTCGTGAGATCAAGGTTGCCTCGGGCGACGTGTGATGACTCGCACGATCGACACCGGCACAACTGATCTGTTGGCAGAACTTCACGACGACGGAGTTTTGGTTGCCACACTGAATCGTCCTGAGACGCGTAACGCATTTAGCGGTGCGATGGGTCGGGCGCTCGGTGACATCTATCGGATGGCCGATACCGACGATGCGGTGCGCGTCGTTGTACTTACCGGCACGCCGCCGGCGTTCTGCGCAGGTGCCGATTTCTCCAATGGTTCCGATGTTTTTGAACGGTCTGATGCGTCCGCCTTCAGCGCGAATCCGGTGAATCCGCCGGCCTGGCGAATTCGCAAACCAGTGATTGCTGCCGTCAATGGCCATGCCATCGGCGTTGGCTTCACACTCACCTTGCACTGCGACCTGCGCTTCATGGCACACGACGCGAAGTACGGAATCGTTCAGGTTCGTCGTGGCGTAATGCCTGACGCCATGAGCCACTGGACACTCCCGCGTCTTGTCGGTCTTGCGAACGCAGCAGACATCCTCTTGACCGGCCGCACGTTTACTGGGGCCGAAGCACGCGATCTTGGTGTGGCATCACGAGTGCTTCCGAATGACGACGTATTGCCTCACGCACTTGAAGTTGCCCACGACATGGCCGTCAACACCGCTCCGCTTTCAGTGGCGGTGAGCAAGCGCTTGCTGTGGGGAACCTTCGCAATGACGCCCGACGAAGTGGACCGAGCCGAGACTGACCTTCATCATCACCTCATGGGCGAAGCCGATGCCCGCGAAGGTGTCATGGCCTTTCTGGAGCGGCGCGATCCAGAGTGGTCGCTTACTGTCAACAACAACTGGCCAAGCGAATGGCCGACACCGGGGGACATCACATGAACGAGGAACTGACCGTCACGACCGATGATGTGCTTCAAGGCATCGACCTTTCGGGAAAGGTCGTGTTGATTACAGGCGGAACCACAGGTTTGGGGAAAGAGTCAGCTCGCGCCCTTGGATCAGCTGGCGCGACCGTGGTCATCACTGCTCGCTCCGAAGAAAAGGGACAGACCGCCGTCGCGCAACTGACCGAACTTGTACCCGATGGCGACTTTTCGTTCGAGGTGATGGAACTCGGTTCGCTCGACAGCGTGCGTGCATTCGCCGATCGATTCCTGGCTTCGCATGACCGCCTCGACGTGCTCTTGGCGAACGCGGGAATCATGGCGGTTCCCTACGGAAAGACCGACGACGGTTTTGAGTTGCAGTTCGGCACCAATCATCTCGGTCATTTCGTACTCGTGAATCGCCTGCTGCCACTGTTAAAGGCGAGCGCGCCTTCTCGCATTGTGAACCTGAGTTCGGCTGGTCACTTTGCATCGGGAATCATTTGGGACGACCCGAACTTCGAGACCAACGACTATTCAAAGATGGATGCCTACGGGCAGTCGAAGACGGCCAACATTCTCTTCACCGTTGAACTCGAGCGTCGATACGGCGACGCCGGTGTTCACGCGTGGGCGGTACACCCCGGAATGGTGATGACCGATTTGGCCCGAAGCTTCACGAAGGACGACTTTGGCGACCTCGCTTCAAGGGCAAAGAAGTCGGGAATGAAGATGCCGACGTTGGTGAATGTTGATGTTGGTGCGTCAACGCAGGTCTGGGCGTGTGCCAGTGCCGAGGCCCTCGAAAAGCCCGGCTCCTACCTCGCCGATCGCGCATTTGCTGAACCTTCCGAGTACGCCAATGATCCGGAACTGGCGAAGCGGTTGTGGGTTCTTTCAGAACAGCTTGTTGGGGAACAGTTCCCCGAAGGCTGAATTCAGCGAGCTCGTAATTCGAGCTGTTCGCGGTTGGTAATGCGATAGCGACGCTCGGACTGTTCGATCCAGCCGAGTCGCACAAAACTGGCGATTGCTTTGTTGACGCGTTCGCGTGATGCGCCCACCATGCCTGCGAGTTCTTCCTGCGTGATTGGAAGTGAGAATTCGTCGGCAGTGCCAGCGAGCTCAAGAAGTCGTTTGGCGGTGCGGCCGGTGACATCGAGGAACACGGAGTCGGCGAGTTGTTCGTCGGTGTTGCGAAGGCGGTTGGCAAGCATCTCGACGACGTTCCAGAGTAACTCGGGCTGGTCGCGGTAAATGTCGCGAAGCGGTGCGTACGGAATGGCGATGACTTCAGAAGGCTCAAGGGCTCGGGCTTCAGCTGATCGAGCAAGACGATCGAACAGGGGCATCTCGCCGAACAGATCGCTGCGCTCCATGAGCGCAATCACTGATTCGCGGCCATCGACAGAGCGATTGGCGATAGCGATTCGTCCCGACACGACGACAAAGAGCTCGGTGGCTGCTTCGTTCTCGGTGAACAGGACTCCGCCACGAGCAAAGGAGCGCTGCTCAGAAGCAGCGACAACGGTATCGAGCGGTGTGCCGTCGAATCCCTTGAAGAACTCGATGGTGTTGAGGAGTTCGCGATCAGTCACCCCATGACTCTAGCGGTGCAGAGCAGGGTGTGACGTCGGTCCCGCGTCGAACGAATGCATGGCGGTTGCCTCGCCTAGCCTCTCAATTCATGGTTGCGAAATGGTCTGCGCGATGACGATCAGGGACTCGGTGCCCAACGACGGCCCGGTATGGACGATCGTGCTTGCGGCTGGGTCAGGTCGTCGTTTTGGCGTGACACCAAAGCAATACGAACTTCTTGGTAACGATCGAGTGATTGATCACTCGCTTGCGGTGAGCCGTGCCGCTGCTGATCACGTTGTTGTTGTTCTCGCTCCAGGTCAAGAGCGTGAAGGCGCCGAACTTGTCGAAACGGGCGCTGCCGATGTTGCGGTGACTGGTGGAACTGAACGAGCCGACTCTGTTCGAGCGGCGCTTGCGGTCATCGACGAAGACGCTGCTGTGATTGTTGTGCACGATGCAGCGCGACCCCTCGCGTCTGGTGAACTTCATCAGGCGGTGGTAGCTGCAGTTCACGCCGGAGCCGATGCTGCGATCCCTGCGATTCCGGTGACCGACACGATCAAGCGAATCGCTCACGATCAAAACGGCCGATCAGTTGTGGCGGAAACGCCTGATCGATCAACCTTGGTCGCAGTTCAGACCCCCCAAGCATTCAGAGCAGACATGCTTCGAGATGCCCACGCCAGTTCTGCCGGGGCAACCGACGACGCTGCGCTGGTTGAAGCAATTGGTGGAACTGTGATTGTGATTGACGGCGAATCAACCAATATCAAGATCACTGGTCCCAACGATTTGGCCATCGCCGCGATTCTCCTCGACGCCCTCGGGTAGGTTGAAGGAATGACGGTACGAGTCGGACAAGGTTTCGACGTGCACGCGTTCTCCGACGATCCGGCTCGAAAACTGGTTCTCGGTGGCGTGGTGTTCGACGGAGAACGCGGGTTAGTAGGCCACAGCGATGCCGATGTGGTGGCTCACGCCTGTGCAGACGCATTGCTTGGCGCGGCTGGCCTCGGCGATATCGGCCAGCACTTTCCCGATACCGATCCAAAGTGGGCCGGTGCTGACAGCATCGGCCTGCTCAGTGAGGTCGCTCGACTCGTACGGGAATCCGGCTTTGAACCCGGCAATGTCGATGCCGCTGTGGTGTGCGAACGCCCAAAGCTGGCGCCACGCCGCGAGGAAATGTGTGAGCGACTTTCAAGCGCAGTCGGCGCTCCGGTCACGGTGAAGGGAAATCGCGCCGAAGGCCTTGGCGCGATCGGCCGTGGCGAAGGTATTGCGTGTTTCGCAGTTGCGGTGGTCGAGCGATGAGCCCGGCACGCGGTGGTCGCAGCGGCGGAAAGTCGCCAAAGGGTTCGAAGTCATCGGGACCAAAGTCATCAGGTCCTAAGTCATCGGGACCAAAGTCATCGAAGGGCGGTCCGCGCGGAAAAGCTGCCGGCCCGAAGTCGAGCCGTAAGGCTGCCGCTCCTCGCGGTGGCACCAAGCGCGCTCCAGCGGCAAAACGCGGCGCCATGCCCAAGTCGGCAGCGCCAGACAAGGGAGCCCCGAAAGGCGCGAAGCCTATGTCGTCGGCGGCCAAGAAAGCTGTCGAGGCGAAGCAGGCGCGTCACGCTGCCGCTTCAGTTCGAAAGGCCGATCGTCCTGGTGGTACCCGACGGGCTCGTGGCGAAGGCGATCGTCCGATTGCACGTGGTCAAGCAATTCCTCGGGGACTTGGTGGCGATCAGGTCGAAGGCCGTCAGGCCGTGCGCGAGTTGTTGCTCGCCGGCCGTCGTCGTGTGCGCGAAGTCATGGTGGCTGAGGAGCAGGAAAACAACGACACGCTGCTCGACATCATCGAACTCGCCCAGGACATGAAGATTCCGGTGCGTGAAGTCACCCGCACCAAGTTGTTCAGCGTTGCTCGCACCGAATCACCGCAAGGTGTTGTCGCTCGTGCCGATGAACTTGAAGATCACGATCTTCTTGATCTCGCCAAGCGAAAGGGCGCCAACGGGGCGCCGCCGTTCTTGTTGGCGATGGATGGCGTCACTGATCCTGGAAACCTTGGTGCTTTGCTTCGTTCGGCTGAATGCGCGGGCGTTACAGGGGTTGTGCTTCCAAAACATCGTGCGGTGCACATCACTCCAACTGTTACGAAGTCGGCCGCTGGCGCCGTCGAGTATTTGCCGATGGCATTGGTTGGCGGTCTGCCGAACGCAATCAGTGAACTTCGGGCTGCAGGCGTTTGGGTTGTCGGCCTCGATATGGGTGGCGATACCGATCTCTTCAACCTCACGGTTGCTAACGAACCGGTATGCCTTGTTATGGGAGCTGAAGGTAAGGGTCTTTCGCGTCTCGTGCGCGAGCGTTGCGACGCCGTAGCGGGTATCCCACTTCTTGGTGAAGTGGCCTCGCTCAATGTTTCCGCTGCAGGCGCGCTTGCCTGTTACGAAGTGACGCGTCGCCGACTCGCAGTCACGAACGTCGACTAACTGCTCTTTGCATGCAGCTGGTGTTGTCAGCGGATGTCAGAGTCCATTGATCGCGCGCCAGACTCGTTCGGGAGTGAGCGGCATGTCGATATGGCGAATGCCAAGGTGTGAAACCGCGTCGACTACAGCGTTCTGAACCGCTGGCGTGGAGCCGATCGTTCCCGATTCGCCGATGCCCTTCGCTCCCAGAGGATTGATGGGCGACGGTGTTTCGAGTTCGACGCGCTCAAACTGCGGAAACTCTGCAGCTGACGGCACGAGGTAGTCGAGCAAGGTCGTACTCAACGGATTTCCGTCTTCGTCGTAGCGAACCTCTTCGAACAATGCTTGCGAAATGCCTTGGGCGAGTCCGCCATGTACCTGGCCGTCGACCAACAGTGGATTGAGGATGACGCCCGCATCGTCGCAAGCAATCATGCGACGAAGTTCGACCTTGCCGGTATCGGAATCGATCTCAACGACGGCCACGTGTGTGCCAAACGGGAAAGTTGGGCCACTTGCGGTGAAATCGGACAGAGCGAACAACTGGTTGGCTTCATCGCTCGATGTCGCGCCGATGTCCTCCCAGCCAAGACTCACCGCGGGGGTGCCTGCAACATGGAATCGGGCAGAGTCTGTATCGAGGACGATGTCGGCGGGGTTGGCTTCGAGAAGGTCGGCCGCGCGTTGGCGGGCAATCTCGACGACCTTGCCAGTTGCATCGAATACGGCGCTTCCGGCGATCTGAAGAGAGCGTGAACCGCCGGTGGTTTCACCCGTAGGAACAAGATCGGTATCGCCGTAGACAACTTCGATTCGGTCGAGGGGGATACCGGTTTGATCAGAGACAAGCATTGACCATGACGTGACGTGGCCTTGGCCATAGGGGTTCGACCCCGTGACGACTCGGGCACTTCCGTCGGCCAGCACTTCAACCGACCCGTATTCACTCCCAACACCAGCTCCGGTGATTTCGACATAGGTGGCGATGCCGATGCCCATCAATTGACGGTCACCTGAAGCACGCCGACGGGCTTGTTCTTCAAGGAGTTCGTTGTAACCGGCAGTAGCCAGTGCACGATT
>JBIIVE010000078.1:0-10123 GCA_044339605.1 Acidimicrobiales bacterium | reverse complement strand
GTTCGTTGGCTGATGAAGCGCACGGATTCCTCGGTCATATTCCGACCCAACCGGGAACTCGATGACGCCGCCCTTCTGAAGGTGTCGTCCGATGCCATCGTCGTCACAGCTGCAGGCGAGTCATGGACGGCGATTGCGGCGGTGGCCACAATTCTCGATCGGTCGGGCTGGCTGGGTCGTGTGGGGGCCTTTGGCCTGCGATTCCCAGGTATTCATGCCATCGCAGGGCTGGTCTATCGATGGATAGCGGCGAACCGGGCCCGGCTCTCGGCCCGCTTGGGGCTGGCGGCCGGTTGCGAGCTCCCAAAAAGTACCTCTTGACAAAGTAACTTTTAGCAAAGCAATATGTCAGGGTCCGCAGAACGCCTACGAGGCACCGCAGGAGGAACCCCATGACACCGACACAAAAGGCCATCACCAACGTCGATGTGACCCCGGCCGAAGCAGATCTTCCGAACATGATTTCGGTCGATGACCACGTCATGGAGCCCAAGGAACTGTGGCAAGAGCAACTGCCGGCTTCGCTACGTGAACGCGGCCCTCGCACCGTGCGCGAGAAGGTCAAGCTTTCCTTCAAGGGTGGTCACTACGGCTACGAGCGCAACGTCGAAGACGGCCAATGGTGCGATGTTTGGTTGTTCGACGATCTCGTCACGCCTACCGGTCTGTTGCATGCTCCCGCCGGCGTGCCGCGTGATGAACAGCGCAACATTCCTGCGGTCTACGAAGATTTTCGCGACGGAACCTGGGATCAAACAGCGCGGCTTGCCGACATGGATCTCAATCACGTCGATGCCGCTATCAACTATCCAAATATTTTCCCGCGCTTTGCCGGTCAGGGTTTTCTTGAGCGCTCCGACAAGGAACTCGCGCTCACGTGTTTGCGCATCTACAACGACTGGATGATCGACGACTGGTGTGCCGGTGCTGGCAAGGGTCGACTCATTCCGCTCACACTTGTTCCGCTTTGGGACCCAGCTCTTGCAGCAGAAGAAGTTCGGCGCTGCGCGGCAAAGGGCAGCTACGCAATTGCGTTTAGTGAGAACGTCGCAAAACTCGGACAGCCTTCGCTCTACACCGGAGCATGGGATGTCTTGTGGCAGGCCTGCCAGGAGACCGACACCAGTGTGTCAATGCATATTGGGTCGTCATCGTCGATGCCCACAACATCTGACGATGCGCCGCTGGCAACGTCAATGTCGATGTACGCGCAAAACGCTCAAGGTTCATTATGCGATTGGGTGTTTTCGGGTTCTCTTGAACGATTCCCCGACATCACGATTGCTTATGCAGAAAGCCAAGTGGGCTGGATGCCTTTCCAATTAGAACGCATGGATGCGGTGTGGCGCGACGGCCGTGGCGATGTCGACCACGTGAAGACTCTGCCCAGCGAACAGGTCAAGGGCCGGGTCTACGGATGCGTGTTCGACGATCTCCACGGGTTGATCAATCGCGATGCTGTTGGCACAGATCACATCTTGTGGGAGACCGACTATCCGCACTCCGACGGCACGTTCCCTCATTCACGAAAGATCGCACACGAGTTGTTCACCGCTGCCGGCATGAATGCAGAAGAGTGTCGCATGGTGTTGCGTTCGAACGCGGTGAAGGCATACGGGCTCGACCGCTTTGGTGTCACGCCCTAGTGGCTGAGCAACTTCCCGGAACCGACGGGCTTCTTGGCCATGTGGTGCGTCTCAACGTGGCGGTCGATCGCGTGCTGAACGAGATCGTCGGTTCCTCGGGAATTTCTGTCGCTGACTATCTCGTGCTCGGTGTCGTCCGCCGATCCCCCAACCATCGCAGCGCCCCAACCGCGATTTGCGAAGTGCTCGGTCGAACCACCGGCGGCATGTCGCTGACGCTCGATCGTCTCGAGGGCGCCGGCCTCATCCGGCGCTTGCCCGATCCTGGCGATCGTCGTCGAGTGGTGGTCGAAGCAACGCCGACCGGCATCGATCTCGCCAAGCGGGTAAACGCCGACCTTCACGGGTGGGAAGACTCCCTTGGTCTCTCTGGGGCCGAGAGGTCCGATCTGGCGGGGGCAATCGGACGTCTGACCGAAGCCATCGATGGTGCTCCTGATCGCATGGCATCGCCTGTTGCCTAGGGGTTGAGACTGCGGGCATTCGGGTCATGAGGGCTTCCCCTGCTAGAAAAACAGGGCTCCCGCCTCTGGACAGGGTCCATTGCTGGCGGGGCTTCATCATCTAGTCGGGTGATGATTCGATCGAACACGAAGGAACGCTTTCAATGGGCATGCTCGACGGCAAGATCGCCATCGTCACTGGCTCGGGACACGGCATTGGCCGTGGTCACGCCATGGAACTCGCGAAGCACGGCGCCAAGGTTGTCGTGAACGACCTTGGTGGCAGCGTCACCGGTGAAGGCGCAGGCCGCGCCGCCGATGAAACTGTGGCCTTGATCGAAGCTCGCGGCGGAGTCGCGGTGCCGAACTACGGCAACGTCACCGATCACGAAGCATGTGGCGACATGGTGAAGCAGGCCATCGACACCTTCGGAGGTCTCGACATCGTCGTGAACAATGCGGGCATCGTGCGCGACGCGGCCATCTGGAATATGCCAGTTGAAGACTGGGACGCCGTCATGGCCGTCCACGTTCGCGGCACGTGGTCACTGAGCCACTTCGCAGCGAAGTACTTCCGCGATCAGTCAAAGGCGGGCACTGCACGCGCTGGTCGAATCATCAACACCACATCAGGTGCTGGTCTTGGCGGCAACTTTGGTCAGACCAACTACGCCACAGCCAAGGCTGCAATTGCTGGTCTCACTCTCACTCTTGCGCAGGAACTCGCTGCCATCGGCACCACGGTGAACTGCATCGGCCCAGCGGGTCTCACCCGAATCACCGCCACCATGCCCGGCGCTGGTGAAGCGTTCGAGCCCGACGACATTGCCGACGACGATTTCCACCCGATGGATCCGGGCAACTCGTCTCCTCTGGTCGCATGGCTCGCGAGCGATCAGGCTGCCTATGTCAATGGTCAGGTGATTCGCGCTCTCTACGACAAGATCATCTGGATGCAGGGATGGCGCGAGCGCATCACCATCGACAACAACAACAAGAAGTGGGACGCCACCAAACTTGGTGGACGCTTTGCTTCTGAGGTCTTCCAGATCGCCCCGACAGGCATCAACTTCTTGCAGGCCTGATCATTCAGCCGCACAAAACTGAATGAAGGGCGGCCATTTGGCCGCCCTTCATCGTTTTCACATAAATGTTTGCGAATACTGGTTTAGAGCAGCGAGAACGGATCGAGATCTCGGATCGCTGCGCAACTGCGCGTGATCATCGCGGCAAACATCGCGTCGGATTCTGCGCTCGGTTCAGCAGTGGCGTAGACGGAGCCAAGAATGGTGATGAGGGGACCTTGCGCCACGCCGAGGCGGTAATCCTCGAAGCATTCTTCGAGAGTCATGTCGGTGACGCCGTAACTGAGGAGAGTGTCGTAATAGGCCGAGACAAGTTCATGTTCGTGAGCGCGACGCGTGGCGGGTTCCAAACTGGTTGCGAGGAAGTACCCGATATCTCGTCCAGCAAGACCAAGACCGAGTGTTTGCCAATCAAGCGTGGTCACGTCCGAACCGTCGGGCATGAACATCAGGTTGTCTGGTCGGTAGTCGCCGTGAATGAGCGTGAACCGATCAAGGCGCGAGGTAATCCACTCGACGAGCCTGGGCGGAACGGTGGCGATAGTCGCTTCGTCCTCGGGCCCGAGGAACGATGCGAAATGTTCGATAAAGGTAGGGATGGCTCCAGCCAAGATTTGTGCGTGAAAGTCCGCACCCTCTGGGCTTGGCAATGCAATGCCGTCGAGTTCAAGCAGCATTGGGTCTGCCCAACGCGGCCCGTGAAGGCCGGCGAGATTACGCACAGCGATCAGTGCTTCCTCGATGCTCACGCCGTTGGCTTGTACTCCAGGAATGGCGGGTGCCAGATCATCAAGAAGAAGGACGAACGATGTGTTGTCTTCGGTGATGGTTGCGTACCAACACTTTGGTGACTTCACCGAGACGCTGGATTGAATGGCCGTATAGAAGAGGAACTCGTTCCGATAGCCATCGGCGATAAGCGTTCGGGTTGCCGGATCGCCGCCGGCCATCTTGGCCACGAGCGTTCGGGGGAGCGGGCTGCTCGGATCGGCCCAGTCGATCGTCAGTCGCCACGATTGGCCCATTTGCCCGGTTCCCACCTTCAGAGCGGTGACGTGGGTGGCCTCAGAGCCAAGGGCTGCAGTGAGCCAAGCAAGGTCGATCTCTGCAACCTCGTCGGTGGGGGGTGCAGCGGGAAGATTCGTGGGTACAGGCACGGCTCACCTCAGGTGTGAGAGCGGGTGGAGATTGGCTACCGTAGGCGAATCGCTCCGGGGGAATCGGGGCAGATCCACCTAGGGGGAACAATGACCGAGATCACCACGGTGTTCGACGCTGACAATCACTATTACGAGCCGATTGATGCCTTCACTCGCTACATCGAGCCGGAGTTCAAGCGCCGCTGCATGCAGTGGGCCGAGGTCAATGGTCGCCAAATGTTGCTTGTTGGCGGAAAGATCAACCGCTTCATCCCGAACCCGACGTTCGACATGCTTTCGGCGCCGGGCAGCCTCGAGCAGTACTTCCGTGGACGCAACCCAAAGGGTGACAGCGTCAAAGACTTGTTTGGCGAACTTCTTCCATGCGATCCGGCATACCGCGACCGTGAAATCCGTCTGAAGACCATGGACAGCCTCAACACTGAAGGTGCGCTGTTCTTCCCCACGCTCGCAGTGGGCATGGAACAGGCGCTGAGCGATGATCTACCCGCGGCCCAGGCTGCATTCCGCGCGTTCAACCGATGGATGGACGAGGACTGGGGCTTCGCGTACGAAGATCGCATTTTCGCAACGCCATACATCGTGCTCTCCGATGTCGACAACGCGGTTGCCGAACTCGAGTGGGTACTTGACCGCGATGCGCGCGTTGTCCTTGTCGGTACCGGACCAGTGCGCACCGATGAAGGTTTGAAGTCCCCTGGTGACCCTCGCTTTGATCCTTTCTGGGCGCGAGTAGAGGAATCTGGCGTCACGATCGCCTATCACGGCGGCGCAAACCCCTACTACGACCTCATCACGATGTGGGGCGAGAAGTCAGAAATGGAAGCGCATAAGTTTGAGCCGCTGCGTCAGGCGCTTTCGCACGACGCTGTCGCCGACACATTTGCAGCGCTCATCCTCCATGGACTTATGGACCGATTCCCAAATATTCGCTTTGCAACTGTCGAAACCGGAGCGAACTGGGTTCGTCCACTGCTGAAGCGTTTCAGCAAGATCTACGGACAGACCCCATCAATGTTCAAGAACAATCCGGTGGAACAGTTCAAGCAGAACGTATGGGTATCGCCGTTCTACGAAGACGATCTCGATCTTCTGCGCGACACGCTTGGTGCTGACCGACTGATGTTGGGTTCTGACTGGCCGCACACCGAAGGCATGGCCGATCCGTTTACGTTCATCACTGACCTCACAGAAGCTGGGTTCAGTGCTGACGAACAGCAACTCATCATGTACGACAACTGCAAGTCACTGACTGTTCGCCGTCCGGCTTGAGTTCTGAATTAACAATTCGCAATCGATCGAAGGAGTTGGCATGAAAGCACGCGCAGCAATGTTGTGGGGTCCAGAGGACACCGCATGGTCTCTTGAAGATGTCGAGATTGACGAGCCCCAGGGCGCAGAGATGCTGGTGCGCAACGTTGCATCGGGTCTGTGTCACTCCGATGAGCACTTCATCACCGGTGATATGCCCCACGGCGGTTACCCGTGGATCGCTGGTCACG
Organism: Acidimicrobiales bacterium; assembly: GCA_044339605.1. Taxonomy (GTDB): domain Bacteria; phylum Actinomycetota; class Acidimicrobiia; order Acidimicrobiales; family Acidimicrobilacustridaceae; genus Acidimicrobilacustris. The sequence continues at coordinate 4,287 of JBIIVE010000078.1, read as the reverse complement.
AAGGCGCAGGCATCGTCGAAGCAGTTGGCCCCGATGTCCGCGGCGTTGTTCCTGGCGATCACGTTGTCTATTCATTTGTTGCTGTGTGCGGACAATGTCCTTCATGCGCCGATGGCCATTCCAACCTTTGCGACAACGGCGCACAGGTCATGAGCGGCCGCATGCTCGACGGAACGTCTCGTATCCACGTCAAGGGCCAAGATGCGCTCATCATGGCTGGCCTCGGAACATTCGCAACCCATTCTGTTGTCCACGAATGGTCAGCGGTGAAGGTGCTTCCTGATCTTCCGCTCGACAAGGTGGTGCTGCTTGGTTGTGGCGCTACCACTGGGTGGGGCTCATCGGTTTACGCCGCTGAAGTGAAGCCCGGTGACAACGTTGCCGTTATTGGTGTTGGTGGGCTTGGTTCTGCCGCAGTGATGGGCGCAAAACTTGCCGGTGCCGAGCGAATCTTCGCTATTGATCCAGTGGAGTTCAAGCGTGAGTCGGCCCAGAAGTTTGGTGCCACGCATACGTCGGCATCGGTGGAAGAAGCACTTGAACTGATCATGGCCGAAACCTGGGGCCGCGGCTGCAACAAGGTCATCTGCACGATGGGCGTTGGTAGTGGCGACATGATGGCGTCGATCATGGCCCTCACCTCAAAGCGCGGTCGTGTTGTTGTTACGAACATTCACCCATGGATGGAAGCCAGCAACAACATTCCAATGATTGATCTCACGTTGAGCGAGAAACAGGTCGTGGGTTCGCTCTTTGGTTCCGCCAATCCTCGTGCCGACATTCCTCGACTTGCTGAGCTGTACCGCAAGGGACAACTCGACCTCGACGGAATGATCACTCGTACCTACACCCTTGATCAGATCAACGAGGGCTATCAGGACATGCGCGATGGCAAAAACATTCGCGGTGTGATCGTTCACTGATTCGCACGAATAACTCTGGAAAATGACAACGGCCCACCGCGCAAGCGGTGGGCCGTTTCAGATATGAGCGATCGTTGACGCTCAGTCGGAGGCCTTCGCCGACGTCATTGCAGCTTCATTCGTACGTTCGGCCTTAAGGAGTTCGGGCGAACCTTCGATGTTGAGCTTGGGAAGCCATTCAAGCCACTTTGGAAACCACCAGGCGGCTTTGCCGAACAATTCCATGATGGCGGGAACGAGCACCATACGAACAATGGTTGCGTCGAGTAACACGGCGACCGCCATACCAAAGCCGAGCACTTGAACAGTGGGGTTCTGAATCGTGACGAATGAGAAGAACACCGCGATCATGATGAGTGCTGCGGTTGTTATGACTCGAGCGGTGTTGGCGACGCCAAGTACCACTGACTTTCGCGGCTCGTGATAGGTGTCCCATTCCTCGCGGATACGAGACATGAGGAAGACCTCGTAATCCATCGAGAGTCCGAAGAGGATGACAAACATGATGAGCGGCACGAACGACACGATCGGAATAGTCGTGTGAAGGCCAACCAATTCTTTGGCCCATCCCCACTGAAAGACCGCAACGACAATGCCGTAGGCAGCAGCGATGGAGATGAGATTCATAAGAGCGGCTTTGAGTGGCACGAGGATGGAGCGGAACACCATCAGCAGCAAGATGAAGGCACCAAGCACCACAGCGCCGACCACGTAGGGCAGATACTTCACAACCAGTGCGGTGAGGTCGATAAGAGTTGCGGTCGTGCCACCGACGTAGGCCTCAATGTTCGTGCCGGCTGTCTCCGCCTTGATCCCTTTTCGGAGATTCGAAACCAGGGTTTGGGTTTCGTTTGAGTTCGGGCCACTCGACGGAATGACCTGATAGATCGCAGCGTCGCCGGCAGCATTGGGGATCGGGCCAACGGCATACTGCACGCCGGCAACAGTGCCCGCGGGTTTGCCAACACCGAGTTCGGTTGTGAGTTGTTGCAGCGTTACTGGAAGCGATGCTGCGGTTGCGCCAGGAACCGATGCAACGACGATGAGGGGAGCGTTGACTCCTTGGCCGAAGCCTTCGTTCATCAGCACGAATGCTTGTTGCTGCGAAAGGTTCGTGGGCATTGAGGAATCGTCAGGCATTCCGAAATCAATACTTAAAAATGGGATTGCGAAAGTGAGCAGGACAACAGTTCCGACGATGAGCGCCGTCCATGGTCGCTTCGAGGTACGCGTGGCGAACTTTCCCCAGAAACTTGACTCAGGGTCTGCGCTGGTGTCCTTAAACGCGAATGGGAATCGGAAACTGTCGATCTTGTGACCAGCCAATCCGAACAAGGCTGGAAGCAATGTGAGCGCAGCGAGAATCATCACGCCCACACCGATTGCGGCAGCAACACCGAGTGTGCGCACAAGCGGAATTGGAACCAGAAGAAGGCCGAGCAACGCAATTGCCACGGTGATGCCAGCGAACATTGCCGCTTTGCCTGCTGTCGCGAGAGCCATACCGACGGCGTCGTTGACCTGATAGCCGTCCTTTAGGAACTGGCGGTAGCGAGTCACGATTAAGAGCGAGTAATCGAGTCCGACGCCGATGGCGATCATCAATGTCACCTTGGGCGCTGCCGAGGACACGGTGATGAAATCGGCGAGCAGGAGGACGAGTCCACCAGCGGTGACTGCGCCGAAGAGCGCGGTGGAAATCGGAATAGCCATTCCAAAGACGGAACCGAAGGCGACGAGGAGAAGAATCGCTCCGAGCCCAAGGCCAACCTCGTCGGCGTGCGAGCCCCACCACGAAACTGGCTGGTTCCATGTGTCAGCAATCACGCCGCCGATCTTCACTTCGACAGCGCCTGCGTTCACGCTGCTAATCGCGTTTTGTAATTCGTTGTACGGGTTGGGATAGGCCGTCGCGACTTTCTCGCCGTTGGGTGGGAACTCGCCCATCAACGCAATAACGGTGTCGGAGAACGTGACGCTCGTGTACGCAATCTGACTATTAGGCGAAAGGAAGGTGGGGATGTTTCCAAGTCCGAGCTTTACTGCTTGCGCACTCGCAAGTATTGGATCAAGAACACCGTTAGGAGCAACACCGTCAACCTTTTGCACGGCGGCAACGATGCTCGCGACTGCCGCTGCATTCTGGGGTGAGGTCAGTACCTGTCCTTCGGGCACCCAAAACACGAGATTGGCGGTCGCTGCGTTCTGTGAAGGGAACTTCTCGTTGAGAAGGTCGTATGCGGCCTGTGAATCCGTACCAGGAACGCTGAAGCTGTCAGAGGTTTTCCCTGCAAATGCGACATTGAGATAGCCGGCGGCCACGATGATCACGAGCCACAACAGCGCAACCCAGCGGTGACGCTTCGCGACAGATCGACCGATTCGACCGAGCCCACCCAGTTGCGCGCTGGTCGGAGGCGTAGGAACCGGACGATTGGGATCGACGGTGACCTTTGGGCGGCGATGCAGTTTCATAGAGCGAAACGCTAGCGGTGGTGCTCCATGCGCAGAGGGCCCTTGATTTTCGGGCATCGCGGGTGCTGGGGCTTGGAACGCCAAACGCCGCCCGGGAGGGGCGGCGTTTGAAACGAAATGGTGGAGCTGATGGGAATCGAACCCACGACCCCCTGCTTGCAAAGCAGGTGCTCTAGCCAACTGAGCTACAGCCCCGTGGCCGGCCTACGCCGGCGGGAGCGGTCATCCTAGGGCAGGTTAGGGCGGAGATTAAATTGGGCGATTGAGGGCACTCCGGCCGGCAGTCCTGCATAAGACTGGGACCATGGACAGTCTGGTTTTCGATGGTGACGTCGCAGTAATCACAGGAGCAGGACGCGGACTCGGTCGCGAGTACGCGCTGCTTCTCGCTGCCCGGGGAGCCCGAGTCGTCGTGAACGATTTCGGCGTCGCCATCAGTGACACCGACGACAACGGCGCCGCCCCGGCGGTCAATCCGGCCGACGAAGTTGTGGCCGAGATCATTGCTGCAGGCGGAAAGGCTGTTGCGAACTACGACACGGTCGCATCCGTCGAAGGTGCAAACGCGATTATTCAGACAGCGCTCGACGCGTTCGGGACAGTCGACATTTGTGTGAACAACGCCGGGCAAGTCCGAATGCAGCCTTTCGCGAACTTCCCCGATGAGCACATCGACACCGTCATCTCGACGCAGTTGATGGGAACGCTCAATGTTGGTCGTGCTGCGTGGCGTGTCATGCAGCAAAACGGGGGTGGGCGCATCATCAACGTTTCGTCCGGTGCTGGCTACGGCGGATTCGAAAACAGCACGGTGTATTCGATGGCGAAGGCCGGTGTGATTGGACTGACGATTGCGATGGCAAAGGAAGGCGAGGCAGCAGGCATCGGT
>JBIIVE010000077.1:0-10258 GCA_044339605.1 Acidimicrobiales bacterium | reverse complement strand
AGCAGAGCGGGCAAAGAGAGTGCGATTCGACATAGGCGAAGGATACCGAAATTCAGAACCCAGTTACCGGGACAGAGCGTTTCGAGCCTCAACTGCCACCTTCTGCGATGCGGGGACCGCCACCTGCGCGCCACGCGCGTCCTGCACCCCGATGATGAAAACTCAAAGTTGACGCTTTCGACATGCCTATCGGACCGCTTTCCCGCACTGATCAGACTAAATTTACAGGTGTAAAGAGATAGCGGCCCCGACTCACACCCTTGGGCATCTATCATCTGATCTAGTGGATCCAACAAACGGGCTCAACCTCGGTCGTGTTTATGACTACCGCTTCGAGGACATCCAAGACAGCGCTCGCAGTGGTGTCTGGACCGAAATCGCCGTGTTCCTCCACCGTCGTTTTGGAAGTCCAGATCGGGTACTCGACACGGCGGGCGGACTTGGGGAGTTCATTGCCAACGTTCCCGCTGCGGATCGATGGGCCGTCGATCTAGTCGATCACGGCCTCTCCTCGCTTCCTGATGTCACGGTGCGCATCGCATCGTTCTTCGATGCCGACATCCCTGACAACTATTTCGATCTCGTCTTCATCTCTAACCTGCTGGAGCACCTCGCCACCCCCGATGAAGTCGCGCAATTCCTAGCTCGTGCCCGTTCGGTACTCAGGCCCGGCGGCGTTGTCGCAATCGTGGGACCAAATTTCAAGTACACCGCGAAGGACTACTTCGATTGTGCTGACCATATTCTTCCGCTCACGCATATTGCTGTTGCCGAACATCTCTATGCGGCTGAGTTCGAAGTCGTCGAGACAACTCCCAAGTTTCTTCCATTCTCTTTCAGGTCACGCCTCCCTTCATCACCCCTGCTGACCCGCGCATATCTGAAGGCACCTTTAACTTGGAAGTTGCTGGGCAAACAGTTCCTCGTCGCCGGACGCAAAAGCTAACCAAAACGCTCAGCGGGACAGTGCGTTTCGAGCCTCAACTGCCACCTTCTGCGATGCGGGAACCGCCACCTGCGCGCCACGCGCGTCCTGCACCCCGATGATCCCCCAGGTCTTCGTCTCGTAATCGACCCACGGATAAAAACCCATCCCGCCATTTCCGCTCACGACAACAGTTCCACCGAACTCGTTGACGACATCGGGCCAGCCACCCAGTCCATATCGCGGGATCTTCGTTATGCCCACAGCGAAGTCTTTCGTGGTGTCGTAGGAAGAAACCTGATTCGAGATAAGCGCATCAACGGCTTGCCCACTCAACACACGTGTTCCGTTCGCTTCGCCCCGGTTTAGAACCATTTGCAGGAACCTGCCGTAGTCGTCGACCGTTACTCGCACACCGAATGCCGCATTCGCCATCGATGGCGCTCCCGGCCATGTGGTCGCGTTCATCTGCAGTGGACCAGTGATCCGCTGATTCACAATCGTTGCGAAGTCGGCACCGCCAAGCACTTCCACGAGGCGACCGACAACAAGGAAGTCAGAGTTCCCATAGGAGAACTTCGACCCGGCCGGAAACTGGCGGGCAGACGATGCAATCGCTTTCACACACGCGCTCAGCGACATTCCTCCGGCCTGACACTTGTTGTCCCGAACACCAGAGGTATGACTCATCAGTTGTCGAGCAGTCACAGGTGGAGCATCGTTCGAAAACTCGGGAAGCCACTTCGCGATGTTGTCATCGAGTCCGATCGCGCCTTGATCAACGAACGTCATGAACGTTGCTGCTGTGAGCCACTTTGTCGATGACGCCACCGACAACGATGTCGAGCCGCGAACTGCACCAATCGATTTTTCGTGGATTACAGAACCATCGGCACGCCCGATGCGCACCATTCCCCCCGACAGGCCGGCCGAGTTCACCCGTTCGGCCATCAGCGCGTCGGTCTGATCGAAGGCCGTAGAGCCATAGACCTTCAGCGAGGTTGTCGTCGTGGGCGGAGTAGTTATCGTTGTCGTCGACTCAATGGCGTCATCGCGCGCAGATGAGTTGGCATCGGCTGCATCACCGTTTCCACAACTTGCAACGAAAAGCGCTGCACACGCAAGCGCAAGCAATAGCCCGCCGAACCCGCCCGCCGTGGATCTCATCTGACGATGGTCCCACGCATTTCGACTAACCGTGGAGCGGTCCAAAGCTGCTGACCTGATACTTCACAACGTCGGGTGCACCCGCGAGAAGATCTCCAACGATCGACGTGAATGCCGCCATATGCGGAGTCTGGAAATGACCACCAAGAGCAGCCTCGTCATCCCAATGCTCAGTGATGATGAACGTGTTCGGCTCGCGAACGTCTTCAGAGAATCGGTAGACCTGGCAACCAGCCTCGGATTCAGAACCCTCAGACACAGCAATGAACGCAGCGATTGCTTCATCGCGCTTGTCGGGACGAACGGGAAGGGTTCCTCGGATCACGATGGTCATTGGGTGTCCTTTCAGAGTGTGTTTACTGCGCTGACGTTAGCGGTCAGCCAACCCTGCTGCCCGAAGATGCGCGATGTCATTGAACCCGTGCACTGCTCGGAGACCACCACCGACGGCGACCGACGTGATCGATGCCGTTGCTACCCATAGACGCCACGACACAAGATCATCGACGCCTAGCGCCCAGCACACTGCGGCCTTGATCGGCGACACGTGTGTGACCACGACCGTGGTCAGATCGCTATCTTCGGCTTTGTCTAAGTCGGTCAGCGCCTCAGAGACGCGCTGACCAAGTTGGCGAAGCGATTCTCCGCCGGGCGGAGCGAAATCAGCGTCAGTGCGCCAAGCTTTCCAGATCTCGGGCTCGACCGAAGTGAGTGGCACTCCGTCAAAGTCGCCGTAGTCGAGTTCGATCCATCGTTCGTCGACGACTGGTTCGATGCCAAATGCCTCGGCGGTTTGCCGTGCTCGCAACAGTGGACTCGTGATTAACCGATCTACCGGACCAATGGCCGCAGCAAGCGCGGCGGCCTGATCCCTCCCAAGGTCGTCAAGCGGCGGATCAATCCGGCCAAGCAACAGACCCGACGCATTGTGTTCGGTGCGACCGTGACGAACGATATGGAGCATGACGTGACCTAACAGGTTGGAGGTTTGGGTACCGAACGCGACAGTTGGCCTGTACGGAAGAATCGTTCCCGAATCTGGGGGTTTGAGAATTCAAACGCACGCCACGCCCACACGAGACATCCAAGACCGATGAACTCAAACAACAACGTGACTGCTATCGGATGACCAAGTTCGGGCAGCCCTCCGGCTCCGAAATCGAGTCCGAAGAATGGCCACCAAAACACTTCGGGTCGGGCCCAGATGCCATCGAGGACAAGATGCATCATCATGCCAATGGGAATACCGATCCATCGGCGACGCACTAAGCGACGCTTCTGTGTTGCCAGCATCAAGATGCCCAAGAGCGCAACGGGAGCAAGTAACGCGTGCAGTACACGCGGGCCACCAAGGAAGAACTCACCCACGGGCAGTACTGCTCCAAGCATCACCAGTCGGTAATCAAGTGCGGGGCTTCGGAAGACCCACCACACGAAAACGAAACTGACTCCGGCGAACCAGAGAATCATCGGACGAGCAATCTCCCGCAATCGGGGCAGTAGGCGAGTTCATCGGCAGGCATTCGCTTCATGACGTCGACCTCGGCCGCGGCCAGAGAGATATGACAGCCCATGCAGGTGGCTCCTTGAAGGCGGGCGACACCAATACCGCCTTCACCTCCGCGAATGCGCTCATATTCAGTAATCAACGTCGCAGGAACGGCATCGACGAGAGCCTGCCGTGCAGCCGAGGTTTCCGCGAGTTCGTTGTCGACAGCATTCTCAGATGACGCAAGCGAGGCTTTGACCTGCGCACGTTCAGCATCGATTGCAGCAAGCGCAACAACCGCTGCAGCAAGTTGCTCATCGAGCGGTTCGATTCGCTCCATAAGTTCAATCACTTCATCTTCAAGCGTTGATTGCCGACGCTTGAGTGATTCAAGATCGGCCTGAAGACCCTGCGCTTCCTTGGGCGAGGTCATCGATCCGTCGTAGAGTTGCTTTTCGACGTGTGCGGCTTTTCCTTCAACGGTTGCGATCTCGTCTTCGAGTCGCTTCTGATCACGAGCTAAGCCGTCGCGCTCGGCCTGAGGTTCTGCCACCTCTGCCCGCAGCGCGCTTTCCTTACGATCAAGTTCAACCAACGTCTCACGCTCTGGCAAGACCTTGCGACGATGACGTAACTGGTCGGCGGTGGTGTCATTGGCCTGCAAATCCAGGAGCCGCTCGAGATCAGTCATGGCAACAGCCTTACGCGTTGGTGCCCCTGCTGTCGCATCGATCAGTTTGGAGGCGACGCGGTGGTCGTTGTCGTAGGCCGCAGACGTCGAGTCGTTGTAGTTGTCGATGAACTAGATGTCGATGAACGAGGACGCGTCGTGGACGTAGTGGCCGGAGCCCTCGTCGTCGTCGTGGCCTCTTCAACCTCTGGTTCAGCGCCATTCAGGATGCCATAGGGGTCACTGGAACCAGACGCAGGCTTGCCGGCTCTGGTTGGAGCGGCACAGGTCGGCCACTCGACTCTCTTCGGCTTCGCCTCGTCGATGTAGGCCTGGTTGTAGTTGCGCCAGATCGTTGCTGGCCACAAACCACCAAACTGCTCGCGACCACCAAGATTGCCCATGGGCTTGGTGCCTTCGGCAGGAATACCCATCCAGACCGCCGTCGTAAGTTGCGGCGTGAAACCCACGAACCACGTGTTTGAGTTGCTTTCAGTGGTTCCGGTCTTACCGGCAGCAGGCTGCCCATTTAACCGAGCATTCGTACCGGTGCCACTCTGAACATTGTTGGCAAGAATCTGCGTGGCGAGACAGGCGCTCTGCCAACTGACGCCGCGAGTCGGATTCGCCTGATGCTGAATCAACACTGTTCCCGTGCGGTCTTCAACGCGATCGATGAAATACGAAGGCTCGCGAACTCCACCATTTGGGATCGCGGAATACGCCGAGGCCATTTCGAGCGGCGTCATATCGAAGACGCCGAGCGGCATCGACTTGGCACGAGGATCAAACTGGCTACTCACGCCGAGTCGCTGCGCGATGTGCATGACGTTTTCGAGACCAACAGTTTGACCAAGACGAACGAATGCACCATTTGATGACGACGCCGTCACACTATTTAGAGTTCCGCCACCACCGGTGATGACATAAGGATTCGGTGTACTGCCGGGGTTTGGCCATGAACCGCCTCCGCCGACGGTGTCGTCAGGCAACACGCCCTGTTCCAGCGCGGTCAGGAGCACAAAGGTCTTAAAGGTTGAACCGGTCTGACGGCCCGGTTCGTGGGTGGCGATGTCGTACTTGTAATCAGCGAATCCGGGCCCGCCAACCAGAGCGCGCACGGCTCCAGTTGCCGACTCAACCGAAACCATTGCAGTTGTGATTCCTTTGGAATCGGCTTCGGCGCGAACATTGGCCGGAAACGTGTTGTCGTGGGCGTCTTGGGCAGCGTTCTGCGCAATCGGGTCGAGCGTTGTGTAAATCTTGAGACCACCGCCGAAGACCTGCGCATAGCGCTCTTCGTAGGTTGCGCCAAGACGAGCATCGGCAAGCAGCTGCTGACGTACCTCTTCAACGAAGTAATTCTCCGCTGGAGGCTGCGCAATCCCCCCACAATCACTGGGTCGGAAGCCCGCCACAACTCCGGTGCAACGGCCAACGGGTAGTGGCAATGCATCAAACTCGGCGGCCTGCGCCTTCGTGATCACACCGTTGTCCACCATCCGGTCGAGAGCGAGGTTGCGCTCACTCTTTGACTTCTTAGGATGAAGGATGGGGTCATTGCCCACAGGGTTCGAAATCAACGAGGCCAACAACGCGCTGTCGGCCAAGGTCAGATCGGCAACAGGTTTGCCCCAATAGGTTTCCGCGGCGGCTTGAACGCCATAGGCGCCATTGCCGAAATAGACGGTGTTGAGATACAGCTCGAGGATCTCGTCCTTTGTCACCTGACCTTCGAGGCGAATCGCAAGCGCCGCTTCTTGAGTCTTGCGGTTGAGAACGCGCTCATCGCTCAGCAACGCTTTCTTCACAAGCTGCTGAGTGATCGTTGAACCACCCTGCTCAACTTCGCCTGACTGGACGTTCTCGACAAGGGCGCGAAACAGACCACGGAGGTTGATGCCGATGTGTTCGTAGAACTGTGCGTCTTCTACGGAGAGCACAGCATCTTTGATCGTGTCGGGCATCGCCGACAACGGCACTGGGTCACGATTTTCGGCGGCATGCAGTGTGGCGATCAACGAACCATCAACTGCAAATACCTGGGAACGAACCGCGTAGTCCTGAAACTGAGAGACGTCGATAGCGCCGTCACCGCCCTCGATGGCAGAAGCGACTCGGGCAACCGAGGGAATGAGAATTGCCATCGCCACAGCGACGATGACTCCCCCGCTGAAAATCGCGGCCCCGAACTGAATCAGCTTTTTCATCCCAAGCCCAACAGTACCGGCGCCTGACTGCGCCCCTCTGTCAGCCCCGTGGCCAATCGACAGGACGCTTTTCGACAAATGCCCGCATTCCCTCGACCATTTCCGGCCCCATCATCGTTCGATGAAAGAGACCGGTGTCAGACATTGGCAAACGGGCGTTGAGATCCCGTTTAATTGCGGCGCGGGCTTCGGGGCCAGTGAGAGAAATCTGCTCAAGGACCCATTCGGTCTGGGCCTCAAGCTCGTCATGAGGGACCACTTTGCCGATGAGCCCCATCTGGTCGGCTTCGGTTGCAGAAATCTCGGCGGCCGTAAAGAAGAGATACCGAGCCTTTGCGATGCCAATGGCTTCGGCAATGCGGGCAGACATAAACGGATCAGGAATCCCCCGTAGTAGTTCAGGGATACGGAACCGCGCATCGGCTGAGGCAATGACGACATCGCAATGCAACGCGAGGTCGAGTCCGCCGGCATGACACAGACCATTAATTCGAGCGACCCAGATCTTTCGACAACGTTCGATGTGGCGGAACGGGAAATTGTCGGTGGCGTCCCATTCATTTGCGAGACCCTCGGGGTCTTCTGACTTACCAGCCATGTCGCCACCAGCCGCAAACCACTTGTCGGTGCCGGTCAAACACACAGAATCAAGTTCGGACTGCCCATCGGCCCAGATCGCGGCGCGCTTAAGCGCCCGATACATGTCCTGGGTGAACGCGTTGCGCCGTTCGATTCGATCAATGCGCAAGTGGAGTGTTCGGCCGCGCACCTCAGAAATAATGAACGCAGAACCGAACTCAGGCGGCACAACCGATGCAACCATCAGATGCCGTACACCTTTGCTGCGGTCTCGTAGAGAACCTTGCGAATGACATCTTCCGGAAGTCCACCGAGCAGTGCTTGCGCGTACTCGCGCGGACGGGTCGCCGCCGTACGCGGACCAGGGTGCATGCACGTGGGATGTGGATAGTCGGTCTCGAACATGATGTTGTCGGGAAGTACGTCGATCGCCGCAAGGGCCGACTTCTGTTCAAACCAGAAACAACCGTAGAGCTGACGGCGGAAGTATTCGCTTGGAGTGAGTTCGTATTCGGGATGTTCGTCGCGAACCCCACCGTTGTTCCACTGCCAATCGAAGGTTTCAAGCGCTCCGGGAAGCCAGCCAACGCCCGACTCGACCGAAACAAACTTGAGTTCCGGGAATCGATGACACATCCCACCGAAGATGAGATCGGCCATACAACGCATGTTGTCCATGAAGATCATCGACGACACTTTGGCGAAGTTCGTCATCCAACCCATGTTGGCGGTGTCTTCGAACAGTGTGCCCATCGAGCCGCCACCAACGTGGAAGCTCACCGGCACACCAGCGTCCTGCACCGTTTTCCAAATCGGATCCCAGTGCTTGCTGGCCAACGGCGGCTGGCCGTAGTCCTGCGGCTGGTTACAGAAGTTGATGGCCTTGTGGCCCATATCGAGACAGCGCTCGATTTCACTAATTGCCAGATCGAGGTCCCAGAACGGAACTGCGGAAATTGGAATCAAACGTGCGGGGTCGGCGCTGCACCAGTCAGTGAGGAAATCGTTATAGGCACGCACGCACTGCGCAACGAGTTCTCGATCACCGAGACGAAGGAAGTATCCGTTGCCGAATCCACCCACATTGGGATAGAGGATCTGCGCGTCGACACCTTCTTCATCAAGGAATGCCAAACGCGCCTTGGCGTCGAACATTGCCGGATGAATGTCGTCGAACGTCTTTGGTGTACTGATCGGCATGATGCCGTCGAAACCGGCCATTGAGTAGTAGCCGGGAGCGCCGATTCGTTCGCCACTCACCATCCACTGATCCACGCCGTCGATTCGCTCAATATGAGGAACCTTGTCGTGAAGCGACGCAGGAAACGAACGCGTCCAGGTATCTGGCGGTTCGGTGAGATGTGTATCGACGTCGATCACCTTGTAGGTATCGAAAAGATCAGTCATGGTCGAGTTCTCCTAAAAGATTTTCCAGCGATGGATACTTAGCGTTCTATGCCCATCGGCCAATCGCCGATGATGCCCTTCTCTTCCAGTTCAGCAAGTTCCGCATCGGAATGCCCAAGCATCCCGCCAAGAATTTCCTTGTTGTGTTCACCGAGCGTCGGTGCTGGAAGACGCACCCAATGATCGACGCTCCCATAACGGAACGGAAGCGTTGGGGTCGGGTGAATACCCACGACGGAATGATCGACGTCCTCGCAATACCCACGGAAGACATTTTGGGGATGGCCGGAAGACCGGCGATTGTCCCGAGTTTCGGCTGCAGGAATACCAGCGGCCACAAGCGTTGCGACCGCTTCGCTCAACTCTTGCTGCGCAGCCCACTCCCCAATCAACACATCGAGTCGATCATGTTCACGCCGGCGGTCGGCAAGCGTTGCCAGAGATGGATCGTCAGCCAACTCGGGATGACCGATCACTGCTGTCAGCGACTTCCATTGCTCATCGGTGGCACAAGAAACGGCCAACCAGTTCTCAAAGCCTTCACAGGCGTACAAGTTCTGCGGTGCGGCATACGGACTGCGGTTGCCTTCTCGCTCAACCCGGAGATTGTGGGCCGTCCACTCGATGACGGGCTCGGCCGCAACGCTGATCGCCGCTTCAAACATCGGCGCCTCAATAAGGCAACCCTCGCCGGTGCGGTCGCGACGCTGCAGGCCGATAAGTGCACCAAACGCAGCGTGCAATCCGCCGTTGGGATCACACGGTCCACGCTGGATCCGAGGCTGATCTTCGGGGTGCCCAGTCATCCATGCTAGACCAGTGATCTGTTCCATGGTTTGAGCAAAGCCGGGGCGGTCGCGCCATGGGCCATCGAGGCCGAACGCCGGCATGCGCACCATTACCGCACGTGGGTTCACGCTCTTAATGACATCCCAATCAAGATCGAATGATTCAACCACGCGAGGCGTGAAGTTCTCGATGACGATGTCGGCCTTTGCAACCAGCTCCAGTGCCAGCGCCCGACCTTCAGGACGATCAAGATCAAGGGTGACGTCGTATTTATTGGTGTTGGCTGAAAGGAAGAACGCGCTGTACTCCCACCACTGAGGACGGCTGTAGAACATGCCGCCCGCTGTTCGCATGCCATCAATACGCCGGGTTGATTCAACGTGAATGACTTCGGCGCCCAGTGTTGCGAGCATTCCCGCCGCCGATGGGCCCGCCCACCATGCAGTGAGATCAAGAACAGTGATGCCGGCAAGCGGAAGCGCAACTGACTCGGCAACCATCTGTGGTCGAGGCGTTCGCATGGGAATCGCCTCACCGTTCTCGGCTCCCACGGCGGGCGCAGGCTGTGGGGCGCCGCCCGAAACTCCATCGATCAAGTACGGCCGACGCGGCATCGAGAACTCATCCAATGGATCGCGCAGAAATACGCCACGCTCCTGCGGGTGATCGAGTTCGAGAATGCTTTTTCCGTCGGCAACTGGCGCAACGGGAATTCGCAGGGCTGCTGCAGCTTCAACAATCTCTGCAGTGGTGTGCTTCGTTGTGTACTCGCGAACCATCGCGTTCCACTCGTCGGCACGAGCATTGCGAGTCGCAAGCGCAGCGAACTCTGCGGATTCAAGTAGATCAGGACGCTCAATCAGAATGCAGAACGACTCCCACTGATCACGGGTGTTGGTATTGAAACCAACCCAACCGTCGAGCGTCGGCTCAATAGAGGGAATCTCAACATTGCGTGGTGGCACTGTGGGGTCGGGCTCAGGTCGACCCGCAAGCGAGTTGAACAGATCGGAGTAGTTCGT
>JBIIVE010000012.1:0-34375 GCA_044339605.1 Acidimicrobiales bacterium | reverse complement strand
ACGAGCTGATGGAGCAATCGAGTTGGCATTCACACCAATGCGTCCGAGTTCGGCAGCGATATTGATCGTAAAGGTTGCGATACCAGCTTTGGCTGCCGAGTAGTTGGTCTGGGCGATGGAACCGTGAAGTCCTGCACCTGACGACGTGGTGACAACGCGACCCTCACGAGGACGGCCAGCTTTTGATTCGGCGCGCCAATAGTCGACGGCGTGCTTCACCGGGCAGAACGTGCCCCGAAGGTGCACCCGAATGACTGCATCCCATTCGTCAACGCTCATGTTCACGAACATGCGATCTCGCACGATGCCTGCATTGGTCACAACGGTGTCGAGACCACCAAAGGTGTCGATAGCGCTCTGCACAAGACGACCAGCGCCCTCCCAATCGGCGATGTCGTCGCCGTTGGTAATGGCCTCGCCGCCATTGGCGCGAATGAGGTCAACCACTTCCTGCGCTGGGCTCATGTCGTTGCCGTCGCCCTGCAGCGATGCGCCGACGTCGTTCACCACAACCTTGGCGCCTTCAGCGGCGAATGCCAGTGCATGCTCGCGGCCAAGGCCACGACCAGCACCAGTGATGATGACGACACGTCCGTCACAAATACCCATTGCTTATTTCTCCTTCTGAGTTTGGAAATACATCATCGTTCCCACGCCTTTTCGGCTTCGGCAGCGGCGGGGGCTAGCGCTCGTTTATCAATCTTCGACATTGCCGTAAGCGGCAGTTCGTTCAGTAACACCAGCGCGTCGGGGGCTTTGTACGAGGCCAATCGCTCGTTGCACCAGGCCCGCAGCTGTTCAAGGGTTGGCGGTTTCGACGCATCGGCCGGCACAACAAACGCCACACCGATTTCGCCAAGAACAGGTGCGGCCGTGCCGGTGACCGCAACGCGATCGACAAGCTCGTGCTGTCCGAGATGATTCTCAACTTCGATCGGATACACGTTGTACCCGCCTCGGATGTACATCTCGGTACTGCGACCAGCCAAGTGAAGATCACCGCGAGCATCGAGGAAACCAAGGTCGCCGGTAAGCAACCAGCCGTCTTCATCGATTGCATCGGCACTGAGCTCAGGTTCCTGCCAGTACCCGCGCATCATTGCCCGGCTGCGAAGACACACCGTTCCGACTTCGGTTTCGCCAGAGTCGGTTTGTTCAACGACGCGGCCGCGACCATCGTCTAGGCGCAATTGCATTTCCACGCCGGCACCGGGAGTGCCAACCGTGTTGCAAATGACATCATCGGGATCGTCGAGCGATGTGCCGGTAGAAACGCACGCCTCAGTACTCGTGTAGCGAACAACCACCGGCGAATTGAATCGATCGCGCATGGCGTCGACCATTTCTGGTGGAATACGCGCTGCGCCCGAAGAAACAATGCGAAGCGACGACGTGTCAGTCGTCGCGAGATCAGGAAGCGCCAACATCATCTGCCACTGAGCGGGAACGCCCTGGCCGACAGTGACGCGTTCTTCTTCAATGAGCTTGAGTGCACCAACTGCCGTCCACGGCGTCGGGCAAATAATGGTGGTGATGACGTGCATCAGTTCATCCCACACACGAGTCATGTACCCAACGTGAGCGAATGGAAGCGGCGACAATCGACGGTCGCCCACTGCAGAAAGCGGCCCGGCAGCCCGGGTCATGGCCCGCAAGCACGCGTGATCGAACATCGCACCCTTGGGCTTGCCGGTTGTGCCTGAGGTCCACACGATGGCGAGAAGATCGGTATCGACAATCGTGGGCCGCGCAGTAAATGCTTCATCGGCGTACGCGTCGCGTAATTCATCAATGGATAACACCGCAACCGATGAGTCAGTCACGCGTAGCGCGTCGGTGATAATCACCTTCGGCGAGGACTTGGCGATGATGTGCTCGGTTTCGGCGAGCCCCAACTTTGGGTTCATGCCGCTCGCGATTGCACCCACTCGCACGACACCTTGATACGCAACGGCGTATTCGATTGATGACGGCAACGAAATGCCGACCACATCGCCCTGTTCTACGCCCATTGCTGTCAGTCGCGTCGCGACACCGTCGGCGGCTCGCGCCCATTGCGCAAATGTCATGCGGGCCCGATCAGCGGCCGGACCGTTCCCGTCAACGAACGCTTCAACATCGCCACACTGCGCCACGACCGCGTCGAAGAGTTCGAGCAGATTGGCGTAGTCGTCAGCGAAGGGAGCAGCGGGCAGCGGCACGGGCGTCAGGCTCCGTTACCCGACTCGAGCTTTGCCATTTCGGCGCGACCCATTTCACGAAGTTCTACTTTCACAACCTTGCCGCTGGCGTTCGTGGGCAGCACCTCAACGATGCGGAAGTGACGGGGAACCTTGAAGTTCGCCATCGCTTCACGGGCCCACATGCTGAGCGCAGCAACGTCGATCGTGACGCCGTCTCGGGGAACCACGAATGCCATGCCAACTTCACCCATTCGCTCGTCGGGCACACCAACAACCGCAACCTGAGCAATGCCTTCATAGGACATCATCAGGTTTTCGATCTCGGCCGGATAGGCGTTGAAACCACCGACGATGAACATGTCCTTGGTGCGATCAGTAATGCGGACATAACCACGGTCATCCATGATTCCGACATCGCCGGTATGCAACCAACCCTCGGCATCAATGGTTTCAGCGGTGGCTTCGGGATTATCGAGATAACCGAGCATCACGTTGTAACCGCGACAGACGATTTCACCGGCTTCGCCGCGCGGAAGTTCGTTGTTGTTCTCGTCGACGATGCGAACTTCGGTGTCGGGAATGGCACGGCCCGACGTGAGCGCAATTGTTTCCGGATCGTCTTCGGGACGGCACATGGTGACGGTGCCGGTCGCTTCAGTAAGGCCGTAGGCAGTGATGATGTTCTGAAACGTGAGTTCCTCACGCATGCGTTCAATCATCGACACTGGAATTGCCGCGGCACCAGTAACGGCAACACGAAGCGAAGAAAGATCAAATGAATCGCGGTTCGGGTCGTTGAGTATCGAAAGGAACAATGTGGGCGGCCCAGGCAACATCGAGACCCTTTCGGCAGCAATGCGAGCCAACACCTTCTGCACATCGAACACGGGCTCGGGAATCATCGTTGCGCCCTTGAGGAAACTGGCGATGATGCCGGACTTGTAACCAAAGGTGTGGAAGAACGGATTCACGATGAGGTAGCGGTCGCCTTCGGCAAGGCCAACGACATCGGCCCACACTTCAAACACTCGAAGCGTTTGCGCATGCGTGACCATCACTCCCTTGGGCTTACCCGTGGTTCCCGAGGTGAACACGAGATCGCACAGATCATCGGGGCTGGTTTCGTTCACACGAGCGTCAACCGATTCAACGGGCACCACGGCGCCCGCATTGAGGTAGTCCTGCCACGAGGTCGTACCTTCCGGAGCATCGCCCTTGATGACGACGATGCGGCAGTTCTCTTCAATGCCGGTGCCCGCCAACATGCCGACGTAGTCGTTACCAAGGAATCCATTGACGCACAGCAGGACTTTCGCGCCCGAACGGCGGATGATGTCGGCGGCTTCCATTCCCTTGTAGCGGGTGTTCAACGGCACCAGCACGGCACCAGCCATCACGGCGCCAAGGCCTGAGATGACCCACTCGGCAATATTCGGCGCCCAAATGGCGACCTTGTCGCCCTTCTCGACCCCAGCAGCGATATGGGCCCGGGCTGAGTCGATAATGCGACCACGTAGTTCAGGGAACGTCAGCCGGAGCTCGCCATCGACCAATGCCTCGACATCCGGGAAGCGGTCCCCCGACGCCAAAATCAGCCGGCCGATAGTTCCCCAGTTCTCATCTGCTCGCATGGGTGATGACACTAGCGATTCCCGCTCCCGACTATCTGACGGAACGTCAGAACCGCAGGTCGGGTACCTTGTCGTATGACTCAGAACGTTCTTAGGCCCCGGTTCACTCCACGATCTGCAACTGCGCTCCTCACAAGCGGCTCAATGCTGGCTCTTGGCGGCGGTGCCGGAGTGCTCGGTGCCGTGCTCCTCGCCTCTCCGGCCGGAGCAGCAACCTTCACGGTTACCACCACGGATGACAGAGGAATCGGCTCGCTGTCCCAAGCGATCACTGATGCCAACGCATCACCCGGTGCCGACACCATCGAATTCGCTCCCGGCACTACCGGGACGATCACCCTCATTTTCAGTCTCCCCGACATCACCGACAGCCTCACCATTATCGGGCCAGGTTCAGCAGCACTCACGATTTCGAACAACCAGCTCTATCACGCGTTCACGATCGCAACTGCTGGAAGCGGCGGCGTCACCATTAGTGGCCTCACAATTGACGGCAGTGATACGTATTGGACCGGCGAATCGGGCGGCGGCGCTATCGCAGTTACCGATACCGCTTTGACTCTTGACGACGTCACGCTCACGAACAATCTGGCGACACCGACTTCGGATGGCTTGACTTCGGTGGAAGCGTTCGGCGGTGGTCTCGGAGTCGACAATGCGTCAGGAACTGGCGATGTCGTTATTACAAACTCAGTGATGACAAACAATGTCGCAGAGGGCACACCCGGCAGTAGCCCAGACGATGGACCCAGCCAGGGCGGCGGCGCATGGATCACTGCCGACAACATCACCATCACAAATTCAACGTTTAGCGAGAATCAAGCCGAGTTAGGCGCAGGGCTTTTGGCGATCGCACGGGAATCGCTCACACTCACCTCACTCACCGTTTCAAACAACACCGCCACCGAAATAGGTGGCGGCCTTGTTGCAGCAGGCTCAAATGTGGCGGTCTCTGATTCGGTTGTCTCAGGAAACCAGTCGCTAGAAGGATTTGTTGGGGGTGCCCATCTCGGCTCATTCGGCGGCACGTTCAGCGTTACGAACACTCGGATTTCCGACAACACATCAGCTCGTATTGGAGGTGCCTACATCGTTGGATACACAGGGGATTTCCGCCCATCGCTTGATCGGGTCACCGTCACGGGCAATGTCGCCACCGACCCGCCCGACCCATCAATTCTCTACTCCTCGGTCGGAGGCCTCTTACTGTTCGGGTCAGCGGAAGTTTCGAACTCAACCATTTCCGACAACACCGGCACGGGCGTGACGCTTGGGTCCCACTATCGGATTGGACCAGTGTCCACCGCCGGGATTCATCCAATGGCCAGTGCGCCGAATGATTCGAAGGTGAGCATTTCGAACACCACAATCACCGGCAATTCCGCGGAGGGGATCTTTGCCCCCACGGGCGACACCGGATGCGGCTCGGTAGCAACCGCATCGTCAATCTCCGTTTGCGCGAGCTCACTCTCACCCCAAGCCGGAGTGCCGAGTCTCGTTGAACTTGCGCTCACACACGTTTTGGCTGCCGACAACGGTGGTGAGGATGTCGCCATCCCAGCATTCTCGTTGTTCTCGCTCATTGAGAGGCCAAATGCGACTGTCTTCCCCGGTTATGGCACCCAATTCGGCGTTGACCCTGGGCTGTTGCCTCTCGAACGCATCAGCAACACCGTCTCGGTCGTGCCCCTGTCGATCGGCAGCGCAGCGTGGAACGCGGGCTGGCCGGGCTTCACTCCCCCGCCCGCTACCGACCAGCGCGGCCTACCCCGAGTCGTCGACATCATCGATATCGGTGCCTACGAAGTGCAGGAAGCCGTCCTGCTGCCCAAGTTCACGGGTTGAGATCTCAAACCACGCCCTGAGCGTTGGTAGGTTGCCCCCATGGCTTCCCACCCGCTTTCAGAAGGTCTCACCGCAGTGCTGTTCGACGTCACCGATGGTGTTGGCGTCATCACGCTGAATCGGCCCGATAAGTACAACTCTTGCGACCTCGCGCTCGTTACCGAACTTGAGCATCTCTACAAAGAGATTCGCTACGACGACACCGTGAAGGTTGTTGTTCTCACCGGCGCCGGCGAGAAAGCGTTCTGCACGGGCATCGACCGCGACTTTGCGATGGACAACCGTCAACCCGATTCACCGTTCATGATGGACGATCCGATGCTCAAGCTCGGCCCGAAGCAAGCCGATCTTTGGAAGCCCGTCATCACCGCAGTGAACGGTATGTGCGGTGGCGGCGCGTTTTATGCACTCGGCGAAAGCGAATTCATCATTGCTGCCGAACACGCAACGTTCTTCGACCCACACACCACCTACGGCATGGCCGCGTGTTTCGAGCCCATGTTCATGTTCGACCAAATGCCATGGGGCGAACTCGTACGCATGTCGCTTATGGGCAACTACGAACGCATCTCGGCACAGACCGCGCACGGTTGGGGAATGGTGAGCGAGGTTGTTCCTGGCGATCAGCTTCTCGATCACACAATGGAGATCGCGACAAAGCTTGCATCGCTTCCGCAGATCGCTGTGCAAGGAACGATGCGCGCACTTTGGGCCCGACGCAATATGCCGCGCACGCAGGCCATCGCCACTGCCAATCACCTAGTGGAAATTGGCAACCGTCCCGAGGCCATTGCTGAAGGTCAGGCGTTCTTCAAGAGCGGCGTTCGCGTAACGCCAGTTGTTCGCTAGTTACTGAGAACTCCAACTTTCAGCGTGCCCAGCCACGTCTCAGGTTCCCCTTGGCCTTCATGCTGCCCAAGGAAATTTTCGGAAGCATCTTTGCCGCACATTTTGGCAATGTCGTCGGCACCTCCGGGATGGCGCTGAATAAATGACGTGAGGTCATAGACGTTGCCATTGACCACGCTCCAACAATCTTCACGAGTCGAACGCTTCTGGACCTCGGCCATGGTGAACCTGGAGACACCATCACTGATGGGCTCTTTGGCTTCGGCATAGGCATCTTTCCAAGTGGCCTCTGCTCCGCTGTGGCCAGCGATGTACGTCATCGGAAGCACAAGAACCGACACCAACGCCGCTACAACGCTGATGCCTATGACTGCAGCGCGCTTGGGCCAGAACTTTGAGATGCCAGCGAGCAGCAAAATCGACGCGCTCAGAGCAATCGCCACTGAGACCAAACGTTCTCCGGCTTCAGCATGAGCATCAGGCAGGCCAACGGCAGCCGAAAGGGAAATGCCCGAAGACTTCGCTGTGATGACTGACAACGTCGAGACAACACTCAGTGCGAACAAATACGGAAATGTTTTTTCGAATACGGCGGGTTTGGCTATAGCGAACAATGTCCAGAGCGCCGCTACCGGAAGCATGACGACGGCGAAGTGCACAACCAATGGGTGAGCAGGCAGATCGCCGATTTCCGCCCACATGTCGCTCGGCAGCTGCATCGCAATGACGATTGGGATGACGCCGCACAGAGCGATGATGAGAAAATTCCGGCTACGGGAAGACATGGAGTGACAATACTGGCCAAGCCGATAGCTCAGACACGCGCGGCCGGCCCCCGCTACCGTCAGTCCATGACATCTGAACTCACCGGACTCGCCGGCAACGTTGCCATCGTCACGGGTGCCGGACGCATGCGTTCTATTGGCCGGCCAATTGCAGTGGAACTGGCTCGCGCTGGATGCGATGTTGTCATTACGGGCACGGGCCGCGCTCCCGCCGACTACCCCGCCGACGAACAAGCGGCTGGTTGGCGCGACATCGAATCGGTTGCCGATGAGATCCGAGCGCTAGGACAGCGCTGTGTTCCAGTTGTGAGCGACATTGCCGATGACGCCGCCGTCGATGCACTCGTTACCCGAACGCTCGAAGAGTTTGGCCGCGTCGACATCATCGTCAATAACGCTGGTGCAGCCCGTGGCCCCGATCGATTCAACGTTGTCGACCTTGATCCCGCCGAGTGGCGCAAAGTCATCGACGTCAATTTGAACGGCACGTTTCTCTTGAGTCGTGCTGCTGCCCGTCATTGGCTGGCGGTCGAACAGCCCGGCTGCATTGTGAACATTTCCAGCGTGGGCGGAAAGATCGCTGGCCCCGGCACCGCTGCCTATTCCGCAAGCAAAGCAGCGATCCATGCTCTCGGTGCCGCCATGGCCGCCGAACTGGGGCCATCGGGAATTCGCGTCAACGCGATTTGTCCCGGCATTGTCGACACCAGTCGCCTTGATGACATCGATCGCGGCGAAAACTGGGAACGACTGCGCAACATCATTCCCATGCGTCGACACGGCACCGGCGAGGACATCGCGAACATGTGCGTGTTTTTGTGCAGCGATCAAGGTTCGTGGATCACCGGCCAAGCCATCAATGTCGACGGCGGACAGTTGACGATTCGTTAACCCGGGTTCACACTCAACTCACGCCCATCTCATCGGCTGCGTATCTCCCGCGACATAAAGGGGGTGGCCTGGATGCCCAGCTTTTGTGAGTCGGAGCATGTGCAGCGCACTACCCGCATCGCAGAGCAACTCGCGTACAGCATTGCCCCTCTCCTGCAACTCGCCGTGCGTGCCCCACGCAGCGATGACGAGATCGGCGTTCTTCGCTGCAGCCACGATCACCTCGTTGTTTTCGGGACCAACCGCGTCGTTCGCCGTCCGCAATCCAGCAGGATTGGTTGAGCGGAACGCAAAGATGTTCGTGGTCACGATTGCGCCATACCCCCACGCCTGCGCAAACCCCACGCAGCGACGATTCGTTGGGTCGAGCTGAAACGCATCGGCCGTCGACGGATTCAACATGAGGAAGTTCACGGTTGGCAACGAGTCGTCCCATGTGCGCGTCAGCAGGTACCTGTGGACGCGATCGTTGCTGAATGCCGCTGAGGCTTCACCCCAAGGTCCAGTAGAGGTTTCGGTGATGTGTGTTCCGGCGATGCCTCATAACGTATGTCCTCTCCCCCATCTGGACCCAGACTCGAACGCACTGGGAAAGATCTGAGCCTCGACTCGCTCGGGCACGCTTGAACGACTCCACCCCTTGGGCGAGTGCACGGCGAACTCGGCCTGGTCGGAAAGCTCCATGCGATAGCCCGGTTTATGGAACTCCCGATGATGCGTGCCGCATAGCAACACCATTCGGTCGATATCGGTTCGGCCACCGTTGATCCAATGATCTAGGTGATGCACGTCGCAATGTTTGGGTTTCGTTCGACACCCCGGCGCTCGACAATGTCGGTCGCGAGCCACAATTGCTCTTCGTTGCGCCGCAGTCGCCGTTCGGACTTCTCGGCCCAGATTCAACACCTTCGAACCCGCCATGAACACCCGCTGCACCACCGAATCGCAGGTGAGCGTTGCTACCGCAGTTGCGTCGAGTTCGGATCCGTCGGCACTCACTGCATCGCCGTGACGGTGCAGAGCATCGGCAAACCAGGACCGTTCAGCCGCTGACCAACCACGGGCCTCGGCAACACGTTCAAGATCAGCTTGCGAGCGCACACCCGCTCCCCGCAATGCCGATGCGCGCAACTCAGCGATGTCGACGATAAGTGAGACGTGCGGAACGAAGCGACCAGACTCGCCGGCACCGTCACGATGAGAAAGTGCGAACTTGCACACTTCCACTAATGCATCGGCGTTGCGCTTACCGAGTGAACGAGGATCGCCGATGAACTCGCCGTTCTCGTCGATGGAATCAGGCACGTCGAACACGCGCAATGCGGCTTCGATTATGGCCGCTTCGGTGCGATTCAGTTGCCCCTGCATCACGACCCGACCGTCGAGCAACGAATCGAGGTACACGCCGGATGGCCGTTCAGAAAAGTCTTCAGGGCCATCTGCTGCTTCGGCGCACCTCACCCACTGACGCATCGCGACTTCGGTTTGAGCAGCATCGAGCGGCGCCAGCACACGCACGACCTCGGGAGCTTGCACTGCAAACTCGTTGACGAATCGAGCCGGCACCGATGCAACGACAACGTCGACTTGCGCGCCACTCAGTTCGCCAGACTTCCATCGCTCGAGAACTTCGGGCCAGGATTCGAGCCGATCGGCTCGGCGCGCCATGCGTGTTGCGTCGCGCCGAGACATGCTGCACGCGTCGACAAGCCAGGCGCGCAATGAACCAGCGCCTTCGTCGCGCCACAACTGTTGTTGATCGAACCGAATTTCGGCTTCGGCCACAAGCGCGGAGAGTTGATCGATCTGCTTCCGCAAGCTCTTCAACACCCGGGCATCGGTGGGAACCCCCGACGCGCCCATCGAAACAACTGCACTCGACAACTGGTCGAACGAAACATCGAACGAGACGCACCCCGACGCTGCCAAACCCGGTGCAGCCAACCCCGACCCAGCGACCGCTGGCGCAATTGGCGCATACGCAACAGCGACGCAGCCCCGCTCGCTAGTGGTCTCGTTGGAATTGTCGAACATGTGTTCGATACTACGGACGCAGAGTCTCCCCGTGAATAGGCCATTCGGATCATTCCCGTCCACAAACACAACCGCTCATATCCGGCGCCACTCCCCCGACTCCCTCCCCGACCCGTCACGCCAACACACGCGTCGCTACCGTCCCGCCCATGCCTTTGCCCACCTTCACACCATCGCCCAGCGGTGAGTGGTCCCCCAATCTGCCCGGCCTTGACCGACTGCGTCTGCACTGGGTCGTACTCGTGCAGCTGGTGGTCACGGTGCTCATGGTCGGCATGATTTGGACGGTGCAGGTCGTGCATTACGACCTCTTCCCCCTCGTTGGCGCAGAGTCA
Organism: Acidimicrobiales bacterium; assembly: GCA_044339605.1. Taxonomy (GTDB): domain Bacteria; phylum Actinomycetota; class Acidimicrobiia; order Acidimicrobiales; family Acidimicrobilacustridaceae; genus Acidimicrobilacustris. The sequence goes on along the minus strand of JBIIVE010000012.1, from coordinate 23,822 downwards.
TGGGATGCCTACGAACACGCGCACGTTGACCGCATCGGCAAAGTGCTCTTCGGGCCGTGGCTCATCGAAGGGCTCTGCGTGCTCGTCCTGCTGCTCGCTCACCCGAAACGTCTTCGTATCGCAGCGATCATCAGCGCATTCCTGATGCTGTTCATTCTCATCGATACCGCCGCATTCTCGGCCCCCGCTCACGGTGTACTGCTCGACCGCTGGGACCAGCAAACCTACGACGAGTTGATGATCGTGAATCTCGTCCGGGCCTGGTTGTGGACAGCAAAGGGTGCAGTAGCGGTGTGGATGATGGTCGAGGTCATGCGCGTGGCCATGCGCAAAAGGCCAAACGCCGCAACTCCGATGCCGTCGTAATTGATAACAATGATCAAACGCTTTACGACAGCGACCCAACTTCCGATCGCTTCACCACTCGACACACAGGCTGTTCAGCAATGTCTGCGTGCAACCAACGGAAGAACATCACGCCGATGCGATGGCCGCTGGTATCGAGCCAATTCGGCATGCCTGGGTCGCCGTCGGAAACCACGATGCGAACCGAGCCATCGGCATTCACCGCTGCTTCGCGATTGTTGATGTTCGATCGTCGATCGGGGAAGCACTGATACCAGCGGTCGCACAGCTGCAACGCCCAATAGTCAGTTGTGGGCGGAACGAAGTCGACAACCACAACTTCGTCCTCGGCCAGCTTCCACCAGGTGAAGGAATAGATGACGTCGGGATTCGGAATCGCAGCGACGATGTCGTCGCAGGTCTGACGTACGAACTGGTTGGGGAACTCTCGGCGTTCAGGTGTCCACAACTGGTTGAGCTGCGCGTTCCATCGAAGCGACTTTGCCGCGTTGCCAACGCGTGCCGACATTTCAGCGCTTCCCATAAGCCCAGGCGCACGAGTATCTGTGACTGCTTCAACGGTTCCGGCATCAACTCGCGCAATGGACCACGAACCACGTGACTGCTCACCACGATCGTGGAAGTACTGACGAACAATGACGCGCGCCGCCTCGGGATGACTGAACTCCCAAACAAATGTGCCATCTGCAGCGATGATGTCGTCGACATCGACCGATGCAACAACTGCTGACGCACCGCCGGCACCAGCGCCCGCGTACACCGTGATGCCGACATAGGTCGCTTCACCGCGCTCGCCGGAAATCGAATACAGCGAGTCGGGCCGAACTGCGGCGACGTCGTAATCAATATCGGGGCCTGCAGCACCGACGAATCGCACACCATCGAGCATCGTGAGAAACGAAGGCCGATCCGGATCAAGTGTGAGCGTGGAGCTCTGCGTCACCGCAGTGAGCATGCGCATCACATAAAGAGTGCCGTCGGCCAGTTCTCGGTCGTTCAGCGGATCGGGGTCGCCCTCGATTCGCGACACTGCGAATTCGAGCGCAGTGATGATGGACTGCCATGGATCCTCGGCCGACATGCGGGCAACAGTAGGCCCCGCATGCGGCCGAGGATTCCAGGAAGGTCAGCTGTTGGCCGGTTCCTCTTCGGCAGTGCGGAGCTTCGCCACTGCCAAAATTGCGAGGCCATAGACCGGCTTGGCCAGAAGATCAGCTACCGAGTAGCCGACCTGACGAACCGTCTCGGCCATGCCACTCGATTCACCGAACAGGATCGGGAACAGATAGGCGATTGGGTAAACCAACCAGGCCACCAGCAGCAGGATCGCCGCCAACCGAATGCCCTTGGCCACGCCAGCTGATTCACGCGTACTGGCCGCCTTCATCTCACCCGCAACAGTGACGAGGATGTAGACGAAGGGGATCATTGCGAGCACCCAGAAGATCCACTTGGTGCTGTCGCTGGTCGAAACCTCACCCGGGTACCCCAGGGCGATCATCAAAACGGCTGCGATCGCCAGTTTGATGGAGAGTGGGCGACGCTTCTCCGACGTGATGCCAAGCACGATGAGAAGTTCGATAAGCAACAACGGAACTGTGAGCAGCCAATCGGCATAGCGATAGCCCTCATTGAATTCGCCGTCGGCCCAACCAGTGAAGATGCGGAAGTAGTGGTACCCCGCTACTGCCACAACAACTGCGGAAACGGCAACAGCATTGCGATACTTCTTCGAAACCTGTGAAACGTTAAGCACGAAATAAATGAACGCACCGAACATCGACGCGACCACAAGAGAAAACACGTTGTAGACGAGTAAGTACTCATTCCCCGTCAAAGTCACTTCACCCAAGACACCCTCCCTTGTCAGGGCCGGTGCGCTCCTGCGCCCAGCCATTTAGCTGGGGCCACTCGATGTGGCACAGCGAACGGATATTACAGCGATCCCGATTGTTGATGGCGGATCAGGACGTGAAGAACCAGGGAAAGAAATCCCTGCTCTGAGTCCCCATGAGAGAACTCAGAGCGGGGGTAGTATTCACAACAGGAATCCACTGCTCAACGAACGGATAGTCCCCCAATGAAGCCAGACACCATTTTGAAGGGCTGCCTCATTGCGGCAGCCATGATCAGCCTCGTCCTGAGCATCGTCATCTACTTCGGCGCCGGCGACGATGTCCTCGGGCGCCTCAATGGCATCTACGTCGGCGTCTGGGTGCCGTCGATTCTCTCGCTCGGTGCGCTCCTACTCGTTGCACGAAAGACTGATTCATGACCCAGATCGGGCTTTTCATCGCCGGTGGCCTCGTCACCCTCATCGTCTTCATCGGGCTCTTGCTCTACGGGATGATGTCATTTAGTCAATGGTCCAAGGACGATCACGACGCAGGTAACAACTGATCAGTCTTTATGTCGAGGAGTCGCTTGGCTCCTCGACACCATCCATGCCCACCAGACGCACCCGAACCGGGAAGGTGTCATTTATGGGCAACGAGCACGAGTAGTCCGATTGTTGACCTAAGTGGTTATTGCTATTCTCCTGCGAGCACAAAGGCCCGGGCGGGCCGAACGAAAAGGGCTTCTCGTGAGAAAAATCATCGGATTGTTCGCTGTTGCTGCGCTTTCAATCGGCTTCATTGCTGTCGCCGACCGCGCTTCGGCCTACGTCGAAACTGCCACCGTCGTGCCTAGCCCGAGTGTCGGCGAGGGCAGCGGCCTTTACTCAGTTTCTTGTATCTCGACCACTTCCTGCGTCGCTGTTGGTGCATCATTCGTCAGCACCGATATCGACGCCTTGGCGATGGCTTGGGATGGCGCAACGTGGACAGTTCTGACCAGCCCACCCGAACCATCCTCGAATGACATCCTCGTGTCAGTGTCTTGCACCTCGCCCACTTCGTGCGTCGCTGTCGGCAGTCAGGATTTTGGCGGCACCGACCAATCGTTTGCGATGTCATGGGATGGAATTGCGTGGACGACTGCAGTCGTGCCGAGTGTCGGCGCCGATGACAATTTCCTTGAGTCCGTTTCATGCGTTTCAGCGACCTTCTGCGTTGCCGTCGGGGCCTCCTTTGATGGCACGAAGTATCAGACTCTCATCGCAACCTGGAATGGCAGTGCGTGGGCGGTTGCCGTGAGCCCCAACGAGGGGCCTGACTCCAACCTCCTCTCATCAGTGAGTTGCACATCGGCTACGTCGTGTGCCGCTGTTGGCCGGTATGTCGATGGCTCATCAGTGGACAAGACGTTGGCAATCATGTGGGACGGAACGGCATGGACGATCGTTCCCACACCGAACAACAATCCCGGGATAGACCCAAACCGTCTTTTCTCGATTTCTTGCGTATCTCCAACTTTCTGCTTTGCGATCGGCTCAACAGGCTTCGGTGGCATCGAAACATTGGCAATGACATGGGACGGAACGGCTTGGACAATCCTCCTGAGCCCCAACCCCACCGCCGAGAACTATCTCGAGTCGATTTCGTGCACGTCGAGCACTGAATGTGTCGCCGTTGGCGTGGGCGTTGACATCTCGAATGTGGGATCGCCACTTGTGCTGACCTGGAACGGAACGATGTGGACGCAGCTCAGCGTTACGGATGTCGGCGCTGAGGACGACGAGCTTTCCGGCGTTTCTTGCGCCACCGATTATTCCTGCATGGCCGTCGGGTACTCCGCGACAAACGGCCAGGATCAGACCTTGGCCGTTTCACTCACTGGGCCCGTCCCGCCGTCGCCTGACCCCGTAGCGCCTTCATTCACCGGTTAAGCGGTTTGCTGGCTGAGCCGTTCTTTCGCTGCGGTTATGCCTTCGGTGAATGAACCGCTTGGCTCCTCGACACCATCCATGCCAACCAGATGAAGAGAAACTGAAACGGCAAGCGGGCCCACGACACCGTGCGTTCGCCGAAGCTCCGATCACGCCAGTCCCAGACCATGTAGAGATTCCCCGGGTACACAGCGATCAGAACCACGATGGCCGCTAGTGCACCAATGCGTCGGGTACGGCGAATGATCAACATTGGTCCGACAATGAGTTCGGCCACGCCACTGGCGTAGGTCCAGAAACGCTCCGACGGCCAGAGCCACGGCGGAACAATGGCGTCGAAGAAACTTGGGTTGACGAAATGCATGACGCCAGCAACGGTCAGGAACACGCCGAGCGCGACTGCTACGGGCCCCCAAATGGGAGAGTAGGCAACCTCATGCCCCTCAACTGACTTGGGTTTCCTACGAATCGAACCGATTGGACGATGTGAATCAGCAGCATCGCTGGCCATAAGCCAAGCGTAGGGCTGACCCTGAACGATTGTCCGGCCAGGGGGAGATTTCCCTGAGGAATCGGGCCCCCTCCCCCGACACCACTACATTGCAGAACGTGACAACCACAGAACGAATTCCTGCGGTCGAGGGGTGGTTCACCACCTCCGAGCCCTACACCCTCATTGGCGCCAAGTGCACTGCGTGCGGAACCGTTGTGTTCCCGCCCCGGTCCGGATCCTGCCCCAGCCCCGATTGCGACGGCACCGAACTCGAGCCCACTCCCCTTTCCCGCAAAGGAAAAGTGTGGTCCTACACCGAGAACCATTACGCCCCGCCGCCCCCTTACGTGGCTGCCGAACCGTTCGAGCCCTACGCACTTGCCGCAGTCGAGCTCGAAGCCGAAGGCATCGTCATTCTTGGCCAGGTCGCCAAGGGCGTTATGGCTGCTGACCTCTCTATTGGTCAGGAAGTCGAAGTCGATCTGCAGGTGCTCTATCGCGACGCCGATGGTGTCGACCACTGGATCTGGACATGGGCACCTTCGGCCCCGAAAGGCAGCGCGTGATGGCAACCGAACGTGATCTCGTTGTTCTCGGTGCAGGCATGCACCCATGGGGCAAGTGGGGAAAGAACTTCGTCGACTACGGACTCGTTGCCGCCAAGGCTGCGCTTGCCGATGCCGACGTTGCCTGGCGCGACATTGAATTCGTTGCTGGTGCCGACACCATTCGTAACGGCTACCCCGGTTTCGTTGCTGGCTCCACGTTCTCCCAAGCAATGGGTTGGACTGGTGCGCAGATTTCTTCTTCGTACGCAGCGTGTGCCTCAGGTGCACAAGCGATGCAGTCGGCACGCGCGCAGATCCTTGCGGGCTTCGCCGATGTCGCCATGGTTATTGGTGCCGACACCACGCCGAAGGGTTTCTTCGCTCCGGTGGGTGGCGAGCGCAAGGAAGATCCCGATTGGCAACGCTTCCATCTTCTTGGCGCAACGAACCCAGCATTCTTTGCACTGAACGCGCGTCGTCGCATCGACGTGTTTGGCGACACCGTTGAAGACTTCGCCATGGTGAAGGTTAAGAACTCGAAGGCCGGCGTTGGGAACCCGTATGCACGATTCCGCAAAGAGTTCACGCTTGACGATTTCGCCGGTTCGCCGATCGTTTCCGATCCGCTTCGTCTTCTCGACATTTGTGCAACCTCCGACGGCGCAGCTGCAGTCATCATCTGCACGCCCGAGTACGCCATGAAGAAACTCGGCACACTTCAGGGCACCGTGCGCATTCGTGCAGTATCGAATACCACGCCCACGTACCCTCAGGTTCGTCTCGAACTTCCCGACATCGCCACCGACTCCAACGCGGTTGTGCAAGCACCCGCTCGCGGCTTCAAAGATTCGATCGCATACAACGCGTACGAACAGGCTGGCCTTGGTCCGGAAGACATTTCGTGTGCAGAGGTGTACGACCTTTCCACCGCACTCGAACTCGACTGGTACGAGAACCTCGGCTTCTGTCCCGAAGGTGAAGGCGCTCGACTCGTGCGCGACGGCGTCACCGCACTTGGCGGCTCGAAGCCGGTTAATGCATCGGGTGGCCTTGCATCATTCGGCGAAGCCATTCCTGCACAGGCCATTGCCCAGGTGTGCGAACTCACCTGGCAACTGCAAGGACGCAGCGATGGCCATCAGGTCGAAAACGCCAAGGTCGGTCTTGCCATTAACCAAGGCCTATTCGGCCACGGTTCCTGCACGATTCTTTCTGTCTGACCTTCCCGGATCCGGAACTAATCGGTAAACGATCCCATCACCCGCTCGCGATCAGACGACACGATCAACCGGTAAACGCGGGTGCGACGGGATCGACAGCGACCGTCGTGGTTGTGATCGGCTCAGGCGTGGCAAAGGGACATAACGCCATCGCAAATTCTCCACCTTCAATCGTCTCGGTTGAGACGACCGAACGATCAACCGTCGAGATTCCGGTGAGCGTGCTGGCAAGCTGCGCGGTCACGTAAGCAATGTCGATACCTGGAGCGAACATGACCAGAGAAGGACCGCCGGCCACGGGAATAGTCGTCTCCAAGGTGAACGCCGGCAACGAGAAGACCTGGACCTGGCCGCCGCCCAACAACGGCACCCAAAGATGTTCACCATCAGAAGAAACCGCGATGCCAAGCGGCTTATCCATCCCTGAATGATTGGCCTGCGCAAGCGTCGTCAGATTGATCTCAATGATCTTGTTCTGGAATGTTGCAGAGACGTACGCAGTGGTTCCATCTGGAGTCACGACAACAGCGTATGGATTCGCTCCGAGAGCGATGGGTGAACCAATCTGCGTTCCGGTTTGATCAAAGATCTCGATCGCGCTGGAGAGAGTCTCGACAGCCAGAAGAGTCGTTCCGTCCGGAGTGAAGGCCATCGATGTCACCTCTCCCCCCGTCGCGAAGACGCCAGTGACGGTGCGCGAGGTTGGGTCGATGATGGAGATCTGGTTCACAACCTCCTGTGAGACATAGATGAAGCCTGAGACCGGATTGATAGCGATGGCGTCCGGAGCGTCGAGCGGCACTGAAGTCACCAGCGCAAGGGTCGCCGCATCATAAAATTCGACCTGATCATCGCCATAGGCAGCCACCACCACGGTGGATCCGTCAGCCGACACTGCGATGCCCTGAGGACCGGACCCCGTCGGTACCTGTGTTCCGGTCGTCGCTCCCGTGGCCAAATCGAAGGCCACCAGAACCTCGTCGGCGCGGGCGACGGTGTAGCCAAGCCCGGCGCAACTCGGGCTTGAAGACTGCTGCGCATGCGCACCGGACGGCATCAAAACCATTCCGGCCAACAGGCAAAGGACGCTGAGGATCGAAGCGGCCGATCGACGGAGCAAGAGCGAATTAGTCATAGCACCATAATAATTCATCGCATCGGAGCACCCTGCGGCCTCACGACAAAGGTGCGCGGAACACGCAGGTAGCCTCGGCTCGTTCGTCCGCTCGCCCTGAGCACAGTTCCGAGGAGTCCCCTATGGCTGAGGCCTACATCATCGATGCCGTTCGCACCCCTGTTGGCCGTCGTGGCGGCGGTTTGTCCGACGTGCATCCCGCCGATCTCGGCGCCGCTCCGATCGTTGAACTGTTCAACCGTGTTGATGTCGACCCCGCCCTTATCGACGATGTCATCTACGGCTGTGTCGACACCATTGGTGGACAGGCTGGCGATATTGCTCGCACCGCATGGCTCGTTGCCGGAATGCCGCAGCATGTACCCGGCACCACCATCGATCGCCAGTGCGGTTCTTCGCAGCAGGCCGTGCACTTCGCGGCACAAGCTGTCATGAGTGGAACGCAAGATCTCGTTGTTGCTGGCGGCCTGCAGCAGATGTCGCAGATTCCGATCAGCTCGGCGATGCTCGTTGCCGAACCTTTCGGCTTCACTGATCCGTTCACCGGTTCAAAGGGTTGGGTTGCCCGCTATGGCTCCGGCGAGGTTTCGCAGTTCAATAGCGCCGAGATGATCGCCCAGAAATGGGACATCAGTCGCGACGACATGGAAGCGTTCGCCGTTGAATCACACGAGCGTGCCATTCGCGCTCGTGCTGAAGGTCGCTTCGAGAACGAGATCTTCGAGTTCAATGGCCTCAACTTCGATGAAGGTCCCCGTGAACCGAACTGGGAAAAGATCCGCTCGCTGCAAACACTCACCGAAGGTGGCCGAGTCACCGCTGCATGCGCATCGCAGATTTCCGATGCCGCCGCCGCGATGCTCATCGCCGGTGAAGACGCAGTGAAGCGTCATGGCCTCAAGCCTCGTGCTCGCATTCATCACATCTCGGTACTTGCCGATGACCCGATCTACATGCTCACTGCACCGATTCCCGCAACGAAGCGTGCACTCGAAAAGACCGGACTCACCATGGCCGATATTGATCTCGTCGAAATCAACGAAGCCTTTGCCAGCGTGGTGCTCGCATGGCAGAAGGAACTCGACGCCGATCTTTCCAAGGTCAACGTGAACGGTGGCGCCATTGCTCTTGGTCACCCACTCGGTGCCACCGGCGTTCGCCTCATGACCACGATGCTCAATGAGCTTGAGCGCACCGGTGGTCGCTACGGCCTGCAGACCATGTGTGAAGGTGGCGGCCAAGCCAACGTCACGATCGTTGAACGCCTGTAATCGCTACAACTCCACATAAGACGCGACGAAGGCCCGGCATTTCGCCGGGCCTTCGCAGTTTTCAGAAATGAATGCGTCAGTCGAGTTCAGCCCCGAGCAGAGAGATGAAGCTCACCATCTCGCCCGGGTAACCACCAAGGTTGTGCGTGAGGGCCAGCTTGCGACCTTCGGCCAGCGAATGAATCTTGCGCTCTTCGGGGACTTCACCACGAAGTTGCAGGAACGCTTCGAACATCATGCGCAAACCGCTTGCACCGGTGGGGTGGCCGAAAGACTTCAGGCCGCCATCGGGGTTCACGGGAAGTTCGCCATCAAGGTCGAACACGCCGTCAAGTACATCGCGCCATGCGGTGCCGCGAGCCGAGAACTGAAGATCTTCCATAAGAAGAAGTTCGGTGGGCGTGAAGCAGTCGTGAACTTCAGCCATAGCAACCTGTTCACGAGCATTGGTAACGCCAGCCTGGGCGTAGGCATCGGCCGCGCACGCAGCGATCTCGGGGAAGGTTGTGTAGTCGTAGTTCGGGTCGGTGAGTCCACCGCCGTTGCCGGCGATGAACGAAAGTGCTTTCACGTAGATCGGCTTGTCGGTGTACTTGTGCGCATCTTCGGCGCGACACACGATTGCTGCGGCCGAACCGTCGGCGACACCAGCGCAATCGAACAGGCCGAGTGTGCCCGCCATCTTCGGGGCCTTCTCGACCGTTTCAACCGTGATCTCTTTACGGAACTGCGCACGAGAGTTACGGGCACCGTTGTAATGGTTCTTCACTGCGATGTGGCTGAGTGCCGCGCGCATCGTGTCTTCGTCGACGCCGTACTTATTGCCGTAGGCCGGAACGATCATTGAGAACATTGCAGCGGCGGTAAGCGTGCGTGCCGTGCCGTCGTTAGGAATCGGATTGGCATTGAGGCCCTGGAAACCCGTGTCCTTCACCTTTTCGGCACCGACAACCATGCACAGGTCGTACGCGCCCGCAGCCAATGCATAGGAGGCCTGACGAAGCGCTTCAGAACCGGTTGCGCAGTAGTTCTCAACACGAGTCACCGGCTTGTTCTGCAACTGCAGGGCACGAGCAAGCGCGATACCGCTCATTGCACTTTGTGCCGTGCCGAACCAATAGGCGTCGACATCGTCTTTGTTGACACCGGCCGAGGCGTAGGCCTCGTTTGAAGCATCGATCATCATGTCGTCGAGGCTGGCTCCCCAGTTCTCAACGAAGTTGGTGCAGCCCATCCCGACGATGGCTACCTGATCGCGAATTCCATGACTAGCCACGGATCAGCTTCCCCTTCCAGAAGTAGTTGTGGATGCCATCGGCGGTGAAGAGACGACGGAAGGTCATCTCAACACGGCCACCAATGGCGACCTCTTCAAGATCAGTATCGGTAAGTTCGATTGGCAAACGTCCGCCACCGTCGAAATCGACAACAGCGAAGATGATTGGCGGGCTTGGCGAGTACGCCATGCGATCGACAGTGAACGTAGCGATCGTGCCCTGCACGTCGGCCATTGGTGCGTCTTCCATCTGATCGGTGCGCTGACCATCGGAAGAAACTCGCATCGGCGGAAGGAAGACATCGCCAGTTTGTGAATCACGACTGCCGACGAAACCAAACTTCCAATCGGTCGTACGGGCAGCAGCCGTTCCGGAAGGACGGGCCGGTTCCGGACGACGAGGCGGTTCGACGTTGATCATGCCGCGCCAAGAAAGGAAACGGCCGTAGGCCAGCGGCGCACCAGACTCGAGTTGCGATGCAATCGAACGCGCTGGCGTGTACTTGGCAATCGCAGGCGTTATGCGCAGGATCATCACGTCGGCGCCATCGGCAAGAACAACAAGCGCAATGGTTTGTCCGGGCTCAGCGTTTTCGAGTGCATTCGCCAGAACCAGACCAGGTTGCGCAGCACCGGTGCACCCGATAGTTGCGGTGAGATCGTCGACGACCTTTGCGGCGCCAACCTTTGATGCGAGCGCCGAGCCGATACGAGCGGTTGGTGCAGCGACGGCAACGAGATCGATCTGATCAGCAGAAAGGCCAGCGGCATCGAGAGCGTTCTTGTAGGCCTGGCGACCGGCGGGAACGTAGGTGAGTTCAGAGAACTTGTCGTCCCACACCTTTGAGCGAATATCGCCCGGTGAGCGCCAACGATCGATGAATTCTTCGGTGATGCTTGCTCCACCGAGGTATTCGGCAACGACGTTGTCGCCTTCGCCAATCACAAAGGCTGCAGCAGCATCGCCACCGTTGGCTTCATCGGCCGAACCAGCAAGGCCCGTGCGCATGTCAGAAGTAACGACGAGTCGATTGCCCACCGTGGAAAGGGCAAGGCGCAGAGCGCCGGCCGTGGAGCCCACCGATGCGCCCATATCGAATGCCGGAACTTCAGCCGGCAGACGCAGTGCCGCGTGGATTGCTGTGGCGTTGGTTTTGTCGGCGTAGGCAGGAAGCGCCGTGCCGAAGAGGACGACCTCGGGAGCCGAAGCGCCGGAAACGTCAGCGCCACGAAGAGCGAGACGAGCTGCCTCAACGCCCATAGAGGTGGTGTCTTCATCGAATGACGCAACAGCGCGGGTTCCGCGACCGCCGCCCTGGCCGATGAACGCGGAAATTTGTGACTTATCCAGTCGTCGATATGGGAGGTAGGCCCCCCAAGAAATGATGCCTCGCATGGGTCCGACAGTAACTGATGGACCGTCAGTGGCCGCAATGCCGTGGCCCACGCAAATGCTCAGCGGCAGCGACCGGGCCCGGTGCTGAATCGGGCTGGAGCGACTAGACAACGGACATGACAGCAACCGTCCTGCCTGAACTTGGCTTCTACACACTTCCCGGCCAGCCCGATTCCTCTCGCGACCTCATCAACGAGGTACGTGAAGGCGAAGCCCTGGGATTCGGCCGTGTCTTCGTAAGTGAGCGCTACAACAAGAAAGAAGCCGCCACGCTGTGTGGAGCGGTTGGCGCGGTGAGCGAACGCATTGCAATTTCGACGGCGGCGACGAACCACAACACTCGCCACCCGATCGTTACAGCCGGGTTTGCGCGCACCATGCAAAGTCTCACTGGCGGTCGTTTCACATTGGGTCTTGGCCGTGGCATTGCGCCCATGCAAGACGCGTTCGGAATCAGCCGAATCACCACAGCCCAGATGGAAGATTTCGCCGGCCTCATGCGCCGCCTGTTTCGCGGCGAGGTCATCATGGGTCACAACGGTCCGGCGGGTTCGTGGCCGATCCTCCATCTCGACGCAACGCTCGACGACTACCTGCCGATGGGGATCGTTGCTTTCGGCGACAACACGCTTGAACTCGCAGGTCGCTGCTTCGACGAGGTTGTGCTCCACACCTTCTTTACTGATGAAACCACCGCACACTGCGTACAGACGGTGAAGCGGGCTGCCGAACAGGCCGGGCGCAACCCTGACGACGTCAAGGTGTGGTCGTGTTACGCCACAATCGGCGACCACATTGGCGAAGAAGAACGTCTCATGAAGTTGGTGGGTCGTCTCGGCACCTACCTGCAGGGCTACGGCCACTTACTTGCTCGAACAAACGGATGGGACGAAGCAGTTGTTGATCGCTTCCTGGCCGACGAAGTTGTGAGTTCGGTTCGAGGCCTTGATGTCGTGGGCACCACCGAACAGCTGCAGCACGCGGCAACGCTCATCCCAGAAGACTGGCTCTCGTGGGCGGCTGTTGGCTCCCCCGCCAACTGTGTCGCGGCGGTGCGGAACCAACTCGCACTCGGTTGCGACGGCGTCATCATGCACGGCGCAACGCCCTCGGAGCTTGCACCCATCGTGGCCGAGTACCGGGCGAGCGCCTGAAGCCATGACAACCAAACATCGCACCTATTGCCGCTTATGCGAAGCGGGTTGCGGCATCGTTGTCGATGTTGCTGACGACGGCACGGTGGAAAAGGTGCGTCCCGACAACGACCATCCGGTCACAAAGGGATTCGCCTGCAACAAGGGAATGCTGTGCGGAGAGATCCATCACGATCCATCCCGACTCAACGAACCGCAACGCCGCACCGACAATAGTTTTGTTGCTTCAACATGGAACGAGGCAACGACCGACATCGCCGATCGAGTCAACGCCATCATTGCTGAGCACGGGCCAAACGCGATCGCCGGCTACATCGGAAATCCGGCGGCATTCAATGCAACCGCCGGACCAGCACTTGCGTTGTTCATCGCAATGTTCGGATCATCCAGCCTGTTCACCACCGGCAGCCAGGACTGTTCAAACAAGTTTGCTATCGCCGAGATGCTTTGGGGAAGTTCTCAGGTTCACCTCATTGCCGATGTCGACAACACCGATCACATGCTGCTCTTCGGCACGAACCCACGAGTCAGCAAGGGGTCGTTTCTGGCGATGCCGGATCCAATCGCAAGGTTGGGCGCCATCGAGCAACGCGGCGGAACCGTGCGATTCATTGACCCTCGCCGAATGGAGCCCAAGGTCGGCGAGGTCATCCAACTCAAGCCCGACACCGACGTGTACCTCCTTGCCGCGATGTTGCATGAAATCGACGCTCGACGCGGCTTCGACCAGGCGGGTTCCGCCCGCATTACTGATCTTGATTCGATTCGCGAGTTTCTTCGTACTTTTTCCGCCACGACCGTGGCCCCCGTCGTCGGACTCGATGCCGAACTGATCGTGCAACTTGCGCTCGAGTTTGCTGACGCCCCAACCGCAGCGGTGCACATGTCCACCGGTGTCAACATGGGCCGTCAAGGTGCGCTCGCTTACTGGCTGATGCATTTGCTCTCCTTGCTTACGGGCAACTTCGACCGCACCGGCGGCAACATTCCCTCGACTCGCGGCACCGATCCCGCTCCGGCCGCAGCAGGGAGCGAACTTGAATCGTTTATCGACAGCCCATGGGGCAGTTACCGACCCACAGTGTCTTCGCATCCTTGTGCGCTGCTTATCGACATGATCCGCGATGGTGCAGTGAAGGCACTCTTCGTTGCAGCAGGAAATCCGGCACTCACGATGGGTGGCGGCCCGGAGCTTGAAGAAGCACTCAAATCACTTGATCTCCTCGTCACAGTTGACCTCTATCGAAACGCAACCGGCGAACTCGCCGATTGGGTGCTGCCGGCAACCGATTGGTTCGAACGAGAAGATCTCAACACGTTTGTGCAAGGAACGTTGGTCACGCCGTATGTGCAGTGGGCTGGTGCGATTGTTGAACCAATTGGCGAGCGCCGCACCGAGCAGCACATCTTCAACGACATCGCCGAGAAGGCTGGTGCCCCCATCATGTTTCCGAACGGAACCGACATGCTGGCCGCAATTAACGATGGCGCTCTTGGCCGTCACAACCTTTCGCTTGATTCGTTACGGGAACTTCCCGACGGCATTGCGTTGCTCGATCAGGTTGTTCCCGGTTCGTTTCTCGACACGATGCGCCCAGGCGGAACCATCGAAGGCGATCCGCCGATGCTGCGAGTCGCGAAAGAACGCACCATCGAGCAATTCAGCGAACTCGCCGCCGAACCCACGGGAACACTCAAACTGATCACCCGTCGAACTTCACACACGATTAATTCGGCAATCCAGAACGTTGAAAAGCTGAAGGCAAAAGGCGCATCCGATAACCCTCTCTACGTTGCGCCCAGCGATGCTGCGCGACTCGCCCTTGTCGACGGCGCTCGTGTTCGCGTATCGAACCAATGGGGTGTCGTCGAGAGCACAGTGAAAATCGACGAAACGTTGCGAGATGGCGTTGTCGCTATGACTCATGGGTTTGGCAATGCCAACACCTCAGGTATGCCTCATGCGCAGCGCTACCCGGGCGTGAACGTCAATGCGCTGGCGCCGGTCGGCCCGGGCTCGTTCGATCCCGTCAGCACGATGTCCCAACTCACCGGTATCCCCGTTGAGGTCACCGCGCTGCCCTAGTAGCGACGAAATGCGCGGCGTGCGGCCGGTAGGGTCGGCGCATGGAACTCGGAGCAATCACCAATCCCGATGCCGTCCAGTACGGCAAGCCCCTTGATGGCGTGCGCATCCTCGCCCTCGAGCAGATGCAGGCACTCCCCTACGCCACGCAACTCCTTGCGCGCCTCGGTGCCGACGTCGTGAAGGTCGAAAGCGTGAGGGGCGGCGACTTGGGACGTGGCTCGCAGCCCGGCATCACCGACCCCGAGGGCCGATTCGTTGGCGCCACTTATTTGCGCAACAACCTGGACAAGAAGTCGATCTGTGTCGACTTGAAAGCACCCGAGGGAAAGCAACTCATCCTCGACCTTGCACCCAAGTTCGACATCGTTGCTGAGAACTTCAAGGGCGGTGCCCTTTCACGCATGGGACTCGGGTACGACGACATTGCCGCAGTGCATCCCGGCGTGATCTACCTCTCTGTTTCCGGCTTCGGCAATACGGTCGCAACGCCGTACGACGGTTGGCCCGCGTATGCAGCAGTCGCCGAGGCCATGAGCGGCATCTACGACTACAAGCTTGAGCCCGGTCGACCGCCTGCGGTTTCGCCGGTTGGTGCCCTCGGAGACATTGGTACCGCCCTGTTCGGAACCATCGGCATCCTCGCCGCTCTTCGACATCGCGATCGCACCGGCCTCGGCCAGTACATCGACGTTGCCATGTTCGACGCAATGGTCTCGATGACCGATCTTGTTACCAACTTCTGGTCGCTCGGCCTGCGTCCCGCTCCCGGCCAAGGTCTGGCGATGGTCCTTGATGGCTTCGAAGCTTCGAATGGTTGGTTCATCATCCAGATTGGACGCGAGCACGAGTTCGAGCGACTCGCGAATCTCATCGGCAAACCCGAATGGCTCACCGACGAACGCCTTTCCACTCGCGCAGGTTGGCGCGAAAACATCGACACCATTCTTCGCCCCGGGGTGAAGGAATGGGCAGCCGACATGACCAACATCGAAGCGTGCAAGGCGCTGGCCGACGCTGGTGTTGCTGCTGGACCCTGTCTCACTGCCCAGCAAGTCATCGAAGACCCGCACGTCGCCGCTCGCAACATGCTTATGGAGATTCCTCGTCCCGAAGGCGGCGATCCGGTGCTCACCCCAGGCAACCCCATCAAGATGTCGCGGGTTTCCGAAGGTCCCGATGTACGCATGCCGTGGCTCGGCGAACACACCAACGAGGTGCTCTCTGGCGAACTTGGTCTTGATGATGCCCGCATCGAACAGCTTCGTGCCGATGGAGTCATCGCATGAGCGAACTCTCTGCCCACCCGGCGGTTGCGGCGGTTCAACAACATGCCAGCAACTGGAACGCTCAGGATCGCAATGCATGGCTTGCATTGTTCGATGACAGCGTCACCTTCGAAGATCCGGTCGGCAAAGCACCAAAGGTTGGGCGTTTGGCCGCAGAAGGTTCTTGGGACAACTCGTTCACCGATGGTCGAGTCTGGACGCTGCACCCCCAGCGCATCATCCCCGGCGGAACCCACGAGGCTGCAGTCGAGATGCTCAACAAGGGAACCCTCCACGGTGAACTCGTTGAGCTGCGCGGCGTTGAGATCTACAAAGTGAACGACGCTGGCAAGATCATCTCGGTACGCGCGTTCTTCGAACAGCCCACCGATTTCGAACTGAATCCGTTCTTTATTCCGGAGGGTTAAGCCACATCTCGAGTGACGCGTCTTCCCAGTCGTCTGGTCCGACGATGGTTCGAGGAAGTGGCGTCATTACATGAGTGGTTCCACCGATGGTGTACTCGGCGCTTCGGCGTTCCCATGCCACGATGCGCTCATCAGCTTCACCTTCATCACATAATCCAAGTGCGGTATCGCGGTTTCGGTGAAGGCGAATTTGCGCCGGAATGTTGGTCGACCACACCATGACGACCTCATGCGGATTCGACACCACCTCGTACAAACCGACCGGTTCGTGTTCGTACTCGCGCCAGAGTGGAACGCGTTCGGCCACGTTGGCAGCGAGAAATTCGAGAGCGGTTCCAGCGCGCACGTCAAGCACCTCGTGCACGAAAAGTGTGCCTTTCACGTTCTTTTCGACGAGGTCGGCAGTCGTCGGACTTCCTGGTACACCAGCGAGCAATCGGTCGAAGCCACCACTGCGCCACTGCACGGCTTTGTCCCACCAATCGCCGTAGAACGCATTGCGTCGTTTGAGGTTCAATCGGTCGACATTGCGGCCCCACGACTCCCAGCCTTTGTCGCCACAGTCCCAAATGTTTATGACCTGCGGCCAACGGCCACCGCCCTGCGCGCACACGTAGAACGACCCAAGCAGGTTGTTCATCTCCGGCATGCGCAGCACGGGGTCCTGCCACAAGTGCTCCATGTAGTCGTACTGGCCTTGACCAACGACATCGACAACCTCGTGCAAGTACAAGCTGCGCTTGGCCATGACTCCCCCTCAAGTGACTTCCCAAACGAAAGGTAGTAGGCCAAACGCAAAGAGGGCGCCGGCAAAGCCGACGCCCTCTTCAGATCAACTTCGTAGAGAACTACGAGGCGATGTCAAACCAAGTGGTACCCGTCGGTACCCAGCACTGAACATCGACTGGGCAACCGTTGTAGGTGCCATTGGCATTCTTTGCGGTGCCCGTAGGCGCCGCTGTCAATTTGACGGGGTGGGTGACGGTCGCAAGGTAGGTCTTTCCTTCTTTTTGCGAACCAATCCCGTTCGAGCCATTGGCGATTTCTACTTCGCCAAGTCCACGAAGTGCCTTCATGAAGCTCTCACGGCTCAGATTCTTCCCAGCCTTCTCAAGTGCTCGCTTCATCACATTCGTGATGGTGCACTCATTCGGCGGGGCGTCAGAACTGACCTTGGTGCCATCAGGCAGAGTGCGAGTCTCTCCGGATGGAACACCCGGATATGACTTGGCTCCACCAAAGTCATTTGCTGAAAGCGCATCAAACTTGGCACGGCACTCTTTTTCAAACGCTGATTCTGCCTTGAGCTTGCCGTCCGGAGTCACTGAATCGCCGAAGACGGTGAAGCAAATGCCGCCCACCGCCGATGGCTTGAGAGACTTGCCGCCAAATGGCGTGCACATCGACGACGCAACATCAAGGAATGTGAATTGCCAGTTATTGCCTCCAGCGTTGTCCCAGAAACCGTTTGAAGCGGTGAACTGAAGTGCGATGGCAATGTTCGTGACATTTGCGGCCTTAAAGGTGTTTACCGCAGCGGCAGATTCGGTGTTCTGAATGCCAGGGTCACCTTGAAGGGTGTTGATTTGCGCAACAGTAATTTTGTTGCCATTGGCCTCAAGCGAGGTCTTGGCAGCAGCGACTGCAGCGACGTGCTCCGGACCGTTACCACTGAGGAGGCCAACTGGGGCGCCCTTGGGGATCTGACCCGACTTGATTGCAGCATCGATACCCGACTTCGCGTTGACCTCGGCTGAGGGAGAGATCGTCGTGAGCCATCCGGTGTCATGAGCTGACTGCGGGGCTACGTCACCGAAGAAAATGGGCACCCCGGCCTGAGCAATACATTCGATGTACTTCGCGCCCATGCCGTTGGAATTGATCATGGCAAACACCGGAGTGTTGATGGTGGCGTCATCGCAGACCTTCTGAGCCGTTGCTGGCTTCACCGGGTCCCACGTCATGACTACACCCTCGACCTGACGGCCATTAATTCCGCCCGCAGCGTTCCATTCATCAAAATACGATGTGAGGCGCTTTGAAAGGTTCTGCGTGGTCAAAGCCGGAGCCAAGGCCATGCCTGCGGCCCGAAGACCGTCAAGATCGGAAACAGCAACACCAATCTTGATTGATGTGTCCGTGACACCGGTGGTGTTTCCACCGCCGCCAGACGAATCGTCATCACTGCTGGAGCATGCAGCCAAGCCAGCGGTGAGCGTGAATGCACACACAACCGCAATGACCGCAGTCCAAGTTCTTGAACGTGCCATGAAGGTCCCCCCCTGAGGATTTCGAGATGTTTCTCACATTTGCGAGAAACAGAACTGTAGCAAGATCCGACGCCTTACGTGACTGAAGTCACCCCCTGCGATCTTCCGCTATGTTTCCCGTGGGGTTTGGGGCATTGGACACTCGCGGTCGTCTGCCCCTCGAGGCAACGAACGAGGAGCGTCATGTCAGGAACCGAGGAAGAGAGCGCAAGCGGTCAGGGTCTGTCGAGCCTGACCTCTGTGATCTTTGAGGAAGAGCAGCAACGCCTCGCCGCCGCCAAGGAAGAGGTCGTGGTACTGCCCGATGACCTTCTGCCTGGAGTCGGCGGAAAAGGAATGCGCCTACGCGAGGGCCTGAACCAGGGAGGCGTTTCGATGATCGCCCTCCTGCTCCTTCTTATTGTGGTTGAGGAATTTCAGACCGTCGCTCTTCTCGTCCTCGGTCCCGATATTCAAGAGTCGCTTGATATTTCCGACACCACGCTTCTCGGTCTCATCAGTTTTGGCGGAGTCGTTTTGGTTCTTGCTTCGTTGCCATTTGCGTGGCTTGCCGACCGCTATTCCCGCACAAAGGTGCTGAGTGCTGCGACTGCTGTCTGGGGGGCGTGCGGTGTAGGTCTCGGCTTCATCGTGAACCCGTTCCAGATGGCTTTCGGTACTGCAGGAACAGGAATTGGCAAGTCAGCGAATATCCCAATCACCCCGTCATTGATCGCCGATCAATATCCGATCGGGGTCCGTACGCGCATGTTCGCTGCCCAGACTCTGGGCCGACCAATCGGTCAAGTGATCGGGCCAATCGTCGCTGGCGGAATTGTCCTCATCGCCGGCGACCAGGCTGGTGATTGGCGCTGGGTTTTTTGGATGTTCGGATTTCCCGCTGTAGCACTCTCAATTGCGTTTGCCCTCAAGCGCGAACCCAAGCGCGGACGCAACGAACAAGAAGCCGTTTTTGGCGAGGACGTCACTGAGAGCGAGAATCTTGATGGTCCCGTTCGACTCAGTGCTGCTATGGCACGACTCAAAAAAGTTCGGACTTTTTACTTTCTGATCGTCGGCATCGGTGTGCTGGGCTTTGCACTCGTTGCCGTTCCCGCCACTTTCAATCTGCTCATGAAAGACGTGTACGGGTACGGAGCTTTCCAGCGAGGTTGGATCATGTCCATCACCTGGTCGGTGTCGGTAATCGCGATTCCAATAGCTGGCCGTTATGGAGAGCGTCTCTTTCGCAAAAATCCACCCTCGGCCCTCAAGCTCATGGGCGTCTCAATCTTGATGTACGGATTTTTCCTGACGGTCGGACTCCGATTCCAGCAGGCAGCGATCCTGATTGCATTCTTTGCCATTGGCAACGCATGCCAGGGAATGGCCTTCACCCAGCTGGGACCAACGATCTCTGCCGTTGTTCCGTACCAGATGAGGGCTCAGGCCTTCTCGATGGTGGGCGTCTACATCTTCCTGATGGGTGGTTTCTTCGGGGGTCTTCTCACTGGTGCATTCTCCGACGCATTCGGACAGCGCACGGCACTCACGGTCGTGATACCCGTTGCGACACTCATCGGTGGACTGATGATCATTTACGGATCCCGCTACATGAAGCGTGACATCTCTCTGACCGTTTCTGAATTGATCGAAATGCAAGAAGAGCAGAAACGAATGGCCGCCGACCCCGAGAACATTCCGATGCTCCAGGTTCGCAATGTTGATGCATCGTACGGAACCCTTCAGGTTCTTTTCGATGTCAGCTTCGAAGTAAAGCGGGGCGAATGCCTTGCTCTTCTCGGCACGAACGGCGCTGGAAAGTCCACAATTCTCAGGTCAATCAGTGGATTACTCAATCCCGACCGCGGCGTTATTCGCATGAATGGGCGCACCATCACCCTCGTTGATCCCCAGTACCGAGTTGCGCTCGGCATGATGCAGATCCCGGGTGGCGAAGCCGTTTTCCCATCTATGACGGTTTCGGAGAATCTGGAAATTTGGAGTGAGCTCATCGAAGACAAGGGGAAGCGAGCCGAGAGGATCGAAGAGACCTACGCGGTCTTCCCAGAACTTCTTCATCTCGTTGATTCAAGAGCCGGTTCGCTTTCCGGCGGCCAGCAACAGATGCTTGCTCTTGGCAAAGCAATCATGCTTGAACCCGAACTGCTTCTGATCGACGAATTGTCGCTCGGACTCGCACCGATTGTCGTTCAGCGCTTGCTCGGCATCGTGGAGAAATTAAAAGAGCAGGGAACAACGATGGTCCTTGTCGAACAGTCAGTCAACGTCGCGTTGGCGGTTGCCGATCGAGCAGTATTCATGGAGCGTGGCCAAGTGAAGTTCGAAGGTCCAGCCCAAGAACTCTTGGAGCGCGATGACCTCCTTCGTGCCGTATTTCTAAGCGGAGAGGGTGCCTGATCATGATGTTTGGACTCACAATCAGCGGAGACATCATCTTCTCCGGATTCATTCAGGGATTGGTCTATGCCCTCGTGGCATTCGGCCTCGTCCTTATCTTTCGGGCCACCGGCGTCATCAACTTTGCTCAAGGACAGATCGGTGCGTTCGGCGGGTACGCCATGGCACTGCTGTTTGTCCAGTACAAGATCCCCTACGTGTGGTCTATGCCCATTGCCTTAGGTGCCGGTATTCTCCTTGGTGTCGCTTCTGAACTGATCCTGCGGCGATTGTTCACCCAGCCGAGGCTCCTGCTTTTTGTCGCGACCCTGGGACTCACTCAGCTCATCCAGTTGCTACAACTTCGCCTTCCAATCCCCGAAGGTGACGTCGCAGGTGTCAGCTACCCAGTCATCCTGAGTGGCAGTTGGGAACCTTTCGGTGTGACTGTCACCGGACCAATGATCACAATTGTCGTCGCTGTTCCGCTTCTGATGCTCGGTCTCACACTCCTGCTGCAGAAATCGAAGTTTGGTCGCCAAGTTCGAGCGACTGCCGATAATTCTGCATCGGCACAGCTCGCCGGCATCTCCATACGATCGATTTCGACCAAGGTCTGGGCCCTTGGTGGTCTGTTAGCCGTTATCGCTGCGTTGCTCATTGCCCCCGTTCAGGGCGGCAACATCGCAACAGTGAGTTCAGCGCTGGGTCCAACCCTTCTTCTGTTGGCACTTACCGCAGCAATGTTTGGTCGGATGCGATCATTCGGTTGGACCGTTGTCGGAGGCGTCGTTGTCGGCGTCGTCAATATGCTTTTTGTGACATGGGCTCAAGTCGGTGAAGTACCGCAGGGATCGAACATCTTGGCGATCTTCCTCATCCTTCTTGTTCTCATCGTGTTCAACGGAAGTGGAAGTGGGATGAGTGCTGACGAGTGGCAGCTCACCACGAAACTCAAATCAGCGAACGAAGAGTTGCGCAAGCATCCGCTTTATCGATTGTCGACCATTCTCGGTCTCGGTCTCCTTGTCGGAATGGCACTGCTGCTGCCGCAAATCTTCGACAAACCAACTGACCCACTTCGTTATGCCGAAATTTTGGTGTGGATCATCGCCGCCCTCTCCGTAACTGTCCTCACCGGATGGGCAGGACAGCTCTCTCTGGGGCAGTTTGGATTCGTTGCAATTGGCGCATATTTCACCGTGAAGTTTTCCGACGGCCTGCCCATTCCTGTTGCGATTCTGTTCGGAGTCGCGTTCGGCGTCATCGCTGCGATCATCGTGGGCGTACCAGCACTGCGCATCAAGGGACTCTTCCTTGCCGTCATCACTCTCGGATTTGGCCTCATGGTGCGAAATTGGCTGATCTTCAATCCTGGGCTCTCGGGAGACGGAGCCATTGCCACACTCGACGTCAATCGAGCCAAGGGGTACACGCTTCTTTTCTGGAAGGTAAAGGGAAATAATTTCCAAGGGATTTATTGGTTCTGTCTCTTTGTCACCGTTCTTGCGATTTTGCTGGTGTGGCAGATCCGCCGAACCGGTTTGGGTCGATCCATCATCGCCGTGCGTGACAACGAGTTGACTTCTGCCGCCTATTCGGTTTCGCCGTCAGTCAAAAAGATCACAGCGTTCGCAGTTTCGGGTGGTCTTGCTGCACTGGCCGGCGGTCTTCTGCCTTTGCTGTCCGCCCAGTTGGAGCTCTCGCCCAATACCGGATGGTTTGAAGTTGAACAGTCCCTACGTGTTGTCGCTGTTGCAGTCGTCGGAGGCATAGCTTCAATTACCGGGGCAGTCCTCGGCGTGCTTGTGATCGTTGCGTTACCGATCCTTTTCGATGGCACTCCTCAGGTGAAGCTGTTTGCCAGCAGCATTGGCATGCTCGTTGTTCTTCTGTACTTCCCCGGCGGTCTCGTTTCCGTCATCCATTCCGGGCGTGACCTTCTGTTGGGTTGGTTAGCGAAACGAAGCGGATGGGAACCGAAACGCAATACCCAAACCGGCAGCGTCAGTTCACTCGCATCGGTAAAGACCCACGATGGGAACAGTGCTGTTCCGCTTCTCGTCCGCGACGTCTCTGTGAGTTTCACTGGAAGAGTGGTCGTCGACAAAGCATCGATCACCGTCGGCCCCGGTGAAATCGTTGGCCTGATTGGCACAAACGGCGCCGGCAAGTCGACGCTTATGAATGCGATCAGCGGTTTTGTCCCCAGCACCGGAAGCATCGAAATCTTCGGTACCGAGGCTCACAACCGTTCAGCACCTCGACGCGCCCGACTCGGCATTGGCCGAGCGTTCCAGAATGCTCGTTTGTTTTCGTCGCTAAGTGTGCGTGAAACTCTCATGGTTGCGCTCGAAGCACGCGAGCGATCACTCCTAATTCCGTCGATGCTCTCGCTGCCACCCTCACCGCAGCGCGAAAAGCGTAAGCGCAAGCAGGCCAACGAAATCATCGGTTACCTGGGGCTTTCCCGGTATGCCGACTCCCTCCTTGGCGAACTTTCCACTGGCACTCGACGAATCGTCGAACTTGGTGCACTCCTCGCTCTCGATAGCGAGTTGTTACTTCTCGATGAGCCCACCGCCGGCGTGGCCCAGAAGGAAACTGAAGCCTTCGGACCGCTCATTGAATCGATCCGTAAAGAACTCGGCGCGTCGATCCTGGTCATCGAGCACGACATGCCGATGGTCATGTCGATTTCCGATCGGATCTATTGCCTTGAAGCTGGATGTGTCATCGCCGAGGGCGACCCCGCATCTATCC
>JBIIVE010000076.1:0-10300 GCA_044339605.1 Acidimicrobiales bacterium | reverse complement strand
TGCGCCGCCACCTTCGAAGTGCACCACGAATCGTTCCCATGCTGGATCTTTGCGATGACTCGAATACTCAAGACCTTCGATCGCATCAACACCATCGAGTTCCAGCACGCCGGTCATGCCGAAGCGCAGACCAAGGGTTGGTCCCTCGTCGCTTGTGTCGAGTAGCAACAACTTTCCCCGACGACGATCAGTAACAAATGACCGACCAACTAACGCTGCAACAACCGATGCTTCATCGGTGCCGCCCTTGAGGAACCATGCATCAGACGCGTCGACGGCAACGATGCGACGGCCTAACGATGCAGCAGCAGCTCGCCGGTAGATCTCGATTTCGAGCATCTCCGGCATGACAACTACTTGATCTGATCGATGGCTTGCGCGAAATCGGCGATGAGGTCGTCGGCATGTTCCAGACCAACCGACACACGAATCGTCGATGGCTGAATGCCGGCGGCCTCGAGTTCTTCGGGGCTCAAACCAACATGCGTGGTTGATGCAGGATGGGTCACAAGCGTTTCAGGCCCGCCCAACGAGGTTGCCAACTGCGCAATCTGCACCGCTTCAACGAACGTGCGGCCGGAATCGAGTCCACCAACGAGTTCAAACGCCAGTTGCCCACCAGGAACATCGAGTTGTCGTTGCGCAAGTTCGTATTGCGGATGCGATGCAAGACCGGGCCATCGAACAGAGGCAACTTTTGGGTTCACTTCAAGAAAACGAGCCAGTTCTCCAGCGTTCTTACTCTGACGTTCGAGACGAACGCCCAACGTACGCAGACCGCGTAAAGCGTTCATGGCGTCAAACGGCGATGCAACTGCACCCTGAATCACGGCGAAGGAATACAGCCAGTCGATGTAGTCAGCAGCCCCCGCAACAACACCGATTGTTGCGTCATTATGGCCAGCGATGCCCTTCGTGGCCGAATGAACGACGAGGTCAATTCCGAATTCGAGCGGACGTTGTGCAAACGGCGTTGCAAATGTGGAATCCACGACTTTGACCGGGCCCTTGATCGCACCGAGCTCAACAAGGTCCACGAGGTCGAGACGGGGATTGGCCGGGGTCTCGGCATAAATCATTGTTGTGCGGCCAGGGATCACCGCGGCAGCGAACGCACCGGGTTCGGTGCCGTCGACAAACGTGACATCGATACCAAATCGCGGGCACACCGCTTGGAACAGCAACTGCGTTGCGCCGTAGAGCTGATTCTGCGTGACGATGTGGTCGCCCTTTGAGCACAGACCCAAGACGACCGCACTGATTGCGCCCATCCCGGAGGCAAACGCACGGGCCTTTTCCGCGCCTTCAAGTTGCGCAATGGCATCTTCAAAGCCCGCAACGGTGGGATTGCCAAAACGGCTATAGAACCGCGATGGTCCAACCCCCGTGGCCATCTGGCGTGATTCATCGACCGTTGGAGTCACGAACGTTGTCGTTGCCCAAAGGATCGGTGCAAGGGCAGTGTCGTTATCGGCACGGCCAGCACGAATCGCACGGGTTTCGGGGTGAAGGTGTGAGGTGTCGCGTTCTTTCGTCATGAGTTCGTCAGTTTCGTTTCGATTTCAGCAAGGAACGGTTTCAGTGCGGCGCCGACAGCCTGATGTTCGGTAAGGAACCCGTCGTGGCCAGCTTTGGAGTGAATGATCTCGTGTCGGCTGCTGCCGCCATTGCTCACGATCTCGTCGTGCAACAGCTGTTGCTGGCGCGCTGGGTACAGGCCATCAGAGCTGATGGAAAGAGTGAGCACCGGGGCCGAGATTCGAGCGAGTGCGCGCTGCAACCCGCCACGACCGCGCCCGACATCGTGGAGATCCATGGCTTTATTGATCACCAAGTACGAATTGGCGTCAAAGCGGCGAATCAATTTCTCCGCTTGATAGTCGAGGAATCCCTCAACCGCGAAGCGCTGCCAAGGAGCGAAGCCTCGGTCCATGACATCTTTTTCGCGACGGCCTTGTTTCGTGTCAATGAGTTCTTCGCTCTGATAGGTCAGCGTCGCTTGTTCGCGCGCGAGACCCAGCCCGAAGTGCGGGCCTTCATTGGGAGCAGCGTCGTAGTAGTCGCCGCCATTCCATTTGGGGTCAAGCGCGATTGCGCTTCGCTGAACGCTGGACTGACCAATCTGAAACGCGCTCGCCGCAACGCAGCTCGCAAGCGGCGCTAACGAATGCACGCGCTCGGGGAACATGATTCCCCACTCAAGAACTTGCATTCCGCCCATTGAACCGCCGATGACCGAGAGCCATTTCGCAACACCGAGCTCGTCGGCAACCGCCGCTTGAGTACGCACAATGTCTCTGATTGTTACGACAGGAAAGGACGAACCGTAGGGACGACCGGTTTCTGGATTCGTCGATGACGGGCCGGTCGTTCCCTGGCACCCACCAAGCACGTTCGTGCACACAACGAAGAAACGGTTGGTGTCGATGGCCTTGCCTGGACCAATGAGCGGATCCCACCAACCTTCGGTGGGATGACCGGGACCACTCGGGCCTGCTGCATGACTGTCGCCAGTCAGCGCATGACAAACAAGAACTGCGTTCGATGCATCGGCATTCAGTTCGCCCCAGGTTTCATACGCAACAGTCACGCCCTTGAGCGAACCGCCGCCTTCAAGCTGGAATCTGCGGTCGGGATCAAACGCGACGAACCGCCGTTGACCCACAGGGTCACCGGGACGCCACGCGCCAGAGGCGGGTAGCAGGTCGGCGCTCAATGGCGCCCGACGGTTCACTTCGGTCAAAGCATCTCCTCGAACTGGTTGTTGCCGACACCGGAAGGTGCAAGCCGCATCCCCACCAAAGGTGGGTTGGCACCTTGGGTGTTCGCCCCAGGTTGCCGAGCCCGGAAAACCGAGCCACTCGTGATGTGAGGGCTAATGCTGCCAGCCCAACAGGGCCGAGGTCAAAGACCGGGGTTTTTCCCTTGGCGTTTCCGGCGCTTCGACCGGATGGTCCACCAGTCCAGGACCACCGACTGATCGTGTTCGTTCAGCCCATAGGCCGCCGTGAGGGTCCTGACTGCAGTCGTCAGCTGCCCTGCCCGGAGTTGTTCTGACCCTTCGTTCCACAGTGCGCGATCGGTGGGCAAAGGGAGTTGTGCAAGTTGCGTTGCGCTCAGCCGCACGGCTCCGGGGCTTCTCGCGGTGCCCGCCGCCTGACGTGCGGCCCACACCGACGCCGGGGGCGCAATCAATGCTGCGAGCAGAAGGTCGAGAGCGCCCGCGTCATCAGAACGAGGGAGAATCGAGATGACCGGAACCGATGGCCACAACATTCCGTCGTAATCAGCAACCGCTTCGATGACTCGAGTCTGCGTGGCCACCAACAGTTTCGGACGCTTGCGCAGTTCGAATGGCTTCGAAAGTTTCGCAACATCAACAACCGGCTCGGCGAACGTCGTTCCCGCAATCCGAGCCGCGCGCGTTCCCCATAACAACCTTGCTGGATCAATCAATCCGACAGTGATGAGTTTGGGGAAGTCTGCGCTTTCGCTGCCAATGCTCCCCCGCTCAACCGTTGCCGCCGCGACATCGTAGAACTCGTGGCGAAAACCGGCAGTGCAGTCTGCGAGCGATGAAAGTGGTGCGCCACCCAAACGCACCGAAGGCACACCCATTGCTTCAGCAGCGAGCTCCGTCCAGGTTGGAATGACGTCGCTCTCGTTGTTGTGCGATCCTGCGGCAACCGGATTTGGTTTGCGAAGTACCGGTGCGCACACATGAACAGCCGCATCGAACAACTGATCGTCGGGAATCCAGATCGATTCAAGTGCCGGGCTCACAGAATCGCGAACGATTGCACCGTCGCGTGCACCAAGGATCGAAAGCGGTTGCACGAATACCACCGAACCGCCCGGGCGAACTGCATCAAGCGCTCGCACCAGCAACACGCCAGCAGTGTCGGTGTAACCCGCAGGCCGACCAAGAATGCGTGCCGCGCCGGCAACCGCGCTTTCGTCTCGCACCGTCGCACCAGCAAGTTGTCCCCCAAACGGAGGATTTCCGACCACAACATCGAGACGCCCGTCGTTCGGCCACTGGTCGTTCAGCGCGTCGCCCACAACAAGAACAGAGGGCAACTCGGCGGTGACTCCATGCGTTCGGGCCCAGACCAACAACTCGGCTCGCGCGACTTCAAGCGCTTCAGGGTCGATGTCCATCCCCCGCAAGCACGCGAGCGCAGCGAATGGCGTGCGGCCCCGAGCCACAAGCGCATCGGCCGCAGACAGTAGAAAGACACCAGCTCCACAAGTGGGGTCGCAGACCGAAAAGGGAACCTCCGACGCGATCGCAGACAAATGCGCTGCGAATGCACGTTCAACGAGCTCATCGGCAATCGCCCGCGGCGTGTAATGGACTCCGTCTCGACGCCGACGAGTCGGATCAAGCGAGGTTTCGTAGTCCCGACCGGGATCGGACACGTTCAGCCAGCTGCGGAGTCGGAGCGCGGATCCCAAGAAGCGAGATCGGCGAGACGCTTATCGTTCGAAAACACCTCAACAATGGGCTGATCGAGTTTGAGGCGCTTCAGCAAACGCTTGACCTCGAGCTCCTCGTTCCACATCACCAGTGTGGCGACCACGCCCTTGGCGCCAGCGCGAGCGGTACGGCCCGAACGATGCAGATACGCCTTCGA
This sequence comes from Acidimicrobiales bacterium, assembly GCA_044339605.1. Taxonomy (GTDB): domain Bacteria; phylum Actinomycetota; class Acidimicrobiia; order Acidimicrobiales; family Acidimicrobilacustridaceae; genus Acidimicrobilacustris. The sequence goes on along the minus strand of JBIIVE010000076.1, from coordinate 5,663 downwards.
ATCTTCTGGTGGGTCGTAATGAATGACAACGTCGACTTCATCGACGTGAATACCGCGAGCAGCAACATCGGTGGCAACGAGTGCCTTCAACTTGCCGTCACTGAAGTCCTTGAGCGCCTTTTCGCGTTGACTCTGACGAAGGTCTCCGTGAATCGATGCCGCTTCGACGCCTTCGCGACGAAGGTTCTCGGCAACCCGGTCAGCAGCACGCTTGGTACGCACGAACACGATTGTCCGATTGGAATTGAGAATGATGGTTGCTGCCACCTTCACCTTGTCCATGTCGTGCACCTGCAAGAAGCGGTGCTGCATCTGTTCAACAGTGACCTGCTCGGACACAACCTCGTGCATGGCGGGGTCGGTTTGGTAACGCTTAATTAGTGTGTCGACGACGCCATCGAGCGTGGCCGAGAACAACAGCGTCTGGTGTTGGCCGGGAACATGGCGGAGGATCCACTCGACCTGTGGGAGGAATCCCATGTCGGCCATACGGTCGGCCTCATCAAGCACAACCTGGGTGATGTCGTCGAGGAAGATTTCCTTGCGCTCGATCATGTCGATCATGCGGCCTGGTGTGGCGACAACGATCTCGACACCCTTTTCAAGTTCGGCAACCTGCGTTTCCATCTTGGCCCCGCCATAAATGGCAGTCACAGTGACATCGCGTACAACGCCGAGCGGTGCGAGTTCGTCGCGGACCTGCGTTGCGAGTTCACGAGTAGGAACAAGAATGAGTGCACGAGGACGACGAGCTTCGGCGCCCTTCACCTTTTCGAGGAGCGGAAGACCAAAGGCAAGGGTCTTGCCCGAACCGGTCTTGGCCTTGCCACAAACATCGCGACCAGCAAGTGCATCGGCAATGGTGAGTTCTTGTACCGCGAACGGCGACATGATGCCGCGAGACTCAAGTGCGGCAGTGAGATCAGGCGAGACGCCAAGATCGGCAAACGTTGTCATGAGCTGGCTTTCCAAGAGGGAGGATGCGACACCCCTCCGGATGCCGCCGGACGACCGACGGTCGTCCCAACACCCTCGATCCTACCGGCCGATACCTCAATGACCCATTCGAGAGCGATCCCTACTCAGGAAGCAAGCGTGAAGGCTTCTGACTGCACGATCTGCACCGCAGCGGGGTAGGTGGGTTCATTTTGGGCGTCGAAGCCGAACGGGCCGAGCACCGTTTCAACGGTACCGATCTTGCTCAACGCAACCTGAATATCGGCAGACGAGGTGCTCTTCGCCTTCTTCAACGCTGCGAGCAAAATCTGTATGGCTGCATAGCCTTGGGCGGCGAATGCGTCGGGTGCTGCATTGTTCGCCTTGGTGTAGGACTCGACGAACTTTTTCGAATTGGCATTGCTGGTGTTGATATTCCACGAACCCGAGACGATGAGTCCGTCAGCCGCTGCACCTGACGACTTGAGCACCGCCAACGAGTTGAATCCGTTCCCACCAACACGAACTGCCTTCGAGGCAGCGGTTGCGACCAAGAAATCGCCAGCAGGGGCAGAACGCAAAGCAAAGAAGATCGCATCGGGTGATCCCGATACAGCAGCAGCCGAGATTGAGCCGACAGTGGTTGCACCGTCGACATACTTCTGCTCGCTTGTGATCGTGATGCCATTTGCCTTCGCTGCTGAACGGAACGACTCAGCAGAGCCAGTTGAATAGCCATCAGCTGGTTCCCAAATCAGCACCGCGTTCTTCACGGACTTTTTCGATGCTGCGTATTTCACCGAAGCCGACACCATTGCATCTTCCGAAAGTGAAACTCGCCACATCAGATTGCCGATCGCAGCCATATCAAGCGTGGCGTTGGTAACGCCCAAGACAGGAACACCAGCTGCTTGTGCAAATGGATTGGCAACAGCAGCAGCGGATGAAAGCGTCGGACCAAGCACAACGTGGGCGCCATCGGAAATGGCCTTCTTCATTTCCGTTGCTCCGGCCTGCACATCCGACTTTTCGTCATAGGTGCGCAGATCAATTGATCCGTTCGCCAATTCACTCACCGCAAGTGCTGTTCCGCTTTGTTGACTACTGCCCAACGGCGCGGCGCTACCCGAGGTGGCTGCAATTGATCCGACGATTAACGGAGTCTTGGAACTCGTTGAAGAGGACGAGCTGCAGCTAACGCCAAGAACAGAAACGGCGAGCGTGAGAGCAAGCGCGGGAACAACACGAAAGTGACGCATAAGGGTTTCAGGAAACCTTTGACTCGATAGCGGCGACGATTTCGTCGGCTTCCGGATCAACAGTGGGACGGAAACGAGTAACTGAACCATCGGCGCCTACGAGGAACTTCTCGAAGTTCCATTGCACATCGCCAGCATCGCCAGCTGCATCGGCGACGGCAGTGAGTTCTGAGTAGAGACGATGACGATCGTCGCCGTTCACATCGATCTTCTCGGTGAGCGGAAATGAAACGCCGTAGGTGCTGGAACAAAATTCAGCGATTTCGGCGGGCGTGCCTGGTTCTTGACCCATGAACTGATTGCAAGGAACACCAAGAACCGTGAACGAGTCGCCGCCGAAACGATTCTGCAAACGCTCGAGGCCTTCGTACTGCGGGGTGAGTCCACACTTGGAAGCCACGTTCACGACCAGAACGGTTTTGCCATCGGTATCGGGAAGTGCTTCCCCGTCGAGTGCGGTGAGATCGGAAAGGTTCATTCGATGTCTTCTTTCTCTGGTTCTGTTTCAGAAGTTGTTTCGGGAGACCATACGTGGCCGTCACGGTAGGGCGCGTCGGTGTCGGTCTCGCGCCGGCGAACGCCCCGCACAATGAACACCAAGATCGCCCCGCCAATTCCAATGATGGACATCCAGATGTTGATGCGGAACGGGCCAATGGTGCTAGCGGCATCGATTCGCAGCGCTTCAATCCAGAGACGCCCAGCGAAGTACAGACCGACATAGAGCGGAAGGATGTTGCCCGGCCGCATGACGCGCTTTTTGTCCACATAGATGAGAAGTCCACACAGAGCCAGGTTCCACAACATCTCGTACAGGAAGGTGGGCTGGAACACCGAATACGCGATGTAGTCGAGAGGGCGATGCTGCACATCGATCTGCACACCCCACGGAAGGCTCGTGGGCCTGCCGAACAGTTCTTGATTCCACCAGTTACCCAAACGACCAATTGCTTGAGCCAACGGGATACCAGGCACGAGCGCGTCGATACCCGCTGACAGTCGCCAACCACGACGATGCGCGGCCCACAAACCGACGGCAACGCCAAGCGCGACGCCACCCGGGATTCCAAGACCGCCCTGCCAGATCTTGAGGGCGTCAAGCCAACGACCCTCGTAGCTGCGCCAGTCCGTTGCAACGTGATACATCCGCGCACCGATGAGGCCCGCGGGAACCGCCCAAAACGCGACGACATACACGTCGTCGGGATCGCCGCCGCGTGCCCGCCAGCGTTTGCGACCAAGTTCGACCGCAGCGAGAACGCCGAGGGCGATCATCAGCCCGTACATATGGAACGGACCAAGTTGGTTCGAGGAAGGACTCGGGATTGACGCCAAGAAAGAGTTCACAAAATCACAGCGCTTCGTTCGAGATGGCGTAGAGGTCTTCGAATCCTGCAGTTACCGCCGACTCGAGTCCGAGCACACCCGGCAGCAAGTTGTCGCAATAGAAACGAGCAACGGTGATGCGAGCATTCAAGTACTCGGTGTCGCCAACTCCGGCATCGATGTCGGCCTTTGCGGAAAGGGCGGAGTCGGCAAGATAACGAGCGCCCACCAGCAAGCCAAACATGCGCAGGAACGGCGTTGCTCCGGCAAGCGCGTTGCGAACATCGGCGATGCCATGTTCGGTGAGCCACATCACGGTGTTACGCACACACGCAAGTGATTCATCGATTCGGTCACGCATGCCGTCGAACTCAGAACCTGCCGCATCGAGACGAGCAACCAGCGAACCGATTTGTGTGAGGTAGTCGTCCATGACTCCCCCGCCCCGCATCGGAAGTTTGCGACCGACAAGGTCCATAGCCTGAATGCCATTGGTTCCCTCGTAAATAGAGGTGATGCGGGCGTCGCGGTAATGTTGCGGAACACCAGACTCTTCGATGTACCCCATGCCGCCATAGACCTGAATGGCAAGCGAGGTTGCTTCGATGCCCATGTCAGTTCCGAAACCCTTCGACACCGGAATGAGCAGCTCAACCAGTTCCTGATTGCGTTGGCGAACATCTTCATCGGGATGATGCGCCGCCATATCGAGCGCGTGCGCATTCACGTAGATAATTGCGCGCAACGCGTCGATGATCGAACGCATCGTGAGCAACATGCGACGTACGTCGGGAAGGTCGATGATGAGGCTCATTCCACCGTCTTCTGGCGCCGGCACGCCCGGCGCACGACCCTGACGGCGCTCTTGCGAGTACTGCAGCGCGTCTTGATACGCGCGCTCGGCCAATGACAGACCTTCAAGGCCGACTGATAGGCGAGCGTTATTCATCATTGTGAACATGTAACTCATGCCACGGTTTTCTTCACCAATGAGGTAGCCGATAGCGCCATCGTCTTCACCGAACGACATCACACACGTAGGCGACGCCTTGATGCCCATCTTGTGTTCGATCGACACAACCTTGACGTCGTTGCGCTCGCCCAGAGAACCGTCGTCGTTCACCAAATACTTCGGAACGATGAAACACGAAATTCCCTTTGTGCCCGCAGGCGCATCGGGAGTGCGTGCGAGCACAAGGTGCACAATGTTTTCGACCATGTCGTGTTCGCCGAACGAGATGTAAATTTTCGTGCCGGTGATGCGATAGGTGCCATCGGCTTGTGGCACTGCTTTGGTGCGCACCGCACCAACATCGGAACCCGCTTGTGGCTCGGTGAGGTTCATAGTGCCGGTCCATTCGCCAGTAACCATGCGCTTCAGGTATTTCTCTTTCTGCTCTTCACTGCCGTGATGCATGAGCAGATCGATTGCACCTTGGGTAAGCAGCGGCGCCATCGAGAACGCCATGTTGGCTGACGAGATGAATTCCTGCATGACGATGCCAACCAACCACGGGAACCCGCCACCGTCGTACACCTCGGGGAACGGAACCCCGCCCCAACCCGCATCGACATACTGGCGATACGCATCGATGAATCCGTCGGGAGTCCGCACCGTGTTAGTTGCAGGCTCGAACACCGAACCAACGGTGTCACCAATTCGATTCAGCGGCGCAATGACCTCGGCCACAAAGCGCGCGTTTTCTTCGAGGACACCCTTGATGGTGTCGACATCGAGTCCGGCAAACTCGGGCAGGCCACAGAGCCCGTCGAGGTCAACGAGGTGATCGAGGACGTAGTTGACGTCGCGCAATGGGGGTCGGTAGTCAGCCATTCCTGCAGGCTAGAGGCCCCTGACCGTGCCATGCTCTGCCCATGAGCGCACCGAACGTCACCCTTTCTTGGCAGGGCCCCGAGGGCACCGTCGCCGTCATCACGATGGACGCCGAAGAGAACCGCTTCGACCTCGACGTTGTGCGCCATTGGCATGGCCTTATCGACCAGGTCGCAGCAAAGGAAGGCCCCCTCGCCCTCGTTACGACCGGAACGGGCAAGTTTTATTCAAATGGCCTGAATCTTGAATGGCTGATGGCGAACCCCGACGACGCCCGCGAATTTCTGCACGAACTCAACCGACTCTGG
>JBIIVE010000154.1:0-2682 GCA_044339605.1 Acidimicrobiales bacterium | reverse complement strand
TCACGACCAAGGTCTGCACCTGTTGCACATCGTTCGTGATGCGAGTGATCAGCGATGGCGCCCCAAAGCTGTCGACCTCGCGGGTAGAGAACCCGGTGACGGTATGAAAGAGGCGGTCGCGAACATCGCGTCCAAAGCCCATGCCGGCTCGTGAACCAAACCAGGTGGCGGCGATGCCGAACACGGCTTGCACCAGTGAGAGCGCCAGCATCACGGCGCCAATCTTCAAGATGTAACTGGTGTTGCCGGTGAGGATGCCCTGATCGATGAGCATGGCGTTGAGGGTCGGCAACGTCATGGTGGCGGTGACCGCCACGATCTGAAAGATCAGAACCGCCCACAGCAACTTTTTGTATGGCAGCAAATAGCTGCGCATGAGCCGGTTCACTCGAGCACCCCCCTGTATCGATGTTACGGGCGAGGCCCGCACAGCACCGCATTTCGCTATTCAGGCCGAGGATCCCAAGGGAAACCGACACTTTTGGGAGACAGAAGCAACGATGTCGACCTCCCGCAGAATTTCTAAGCGTCACCGCGTATCAAAAGGTGCGTTATCGCGTAAATCAACGAAGAAGCGTCATTCTTGGTACGTGGGCGGACCACAACCAGCCAAGATGACTGCCTACCTAAGGCGGCGGGTGCCATGGAGCGGGAATTTGGGCGGGTCGAGGCCATCGTGGCCTCGGCTCCGCCAACAATCATCAGTTGGGATCCTTTGGCGGGGGAGCTACTTCGGGGCCACCTCGAGGCCGAAGGCTTCCCGGGAACGACCCACAGCGTGGGCGGCGAAACGGCTGAGGCCGAGGCCCCACTGGTACTTCTGCCCCCTCCGACCTACGCCGACTACCTGGGCAGCGGTTGGGATGTTCGACTGCGGTCAGTTCCGCTCGATGTGCCCATGGTGGTTCTGGCTCGTCCCAATGTGCCCGTGCGATCGGCGTTGCAATTGAACCTTCGCAAGAGTGGCGTGGCGTTGCTTGATTCGGGTCGGCCTTCGACGGTGGGCGCGGTGTCCTCGGCACTGCGTATGTCGCTTGAAGGCGGACAGGTCATCGACCCTCTCTTTATTGAGTCCAATGGCGAAGAGGCTCGGGCGCAACTGACCCCGGCCGAACACCGTGTGTATGCGTTGCTTGCCAACGGGCGATCGAACAGCGGAATCGCCGATGAGCTGTTTCTTTCGGAGCGCACGGTGGAAGTCCACGTGCGCAAGATCTTTGCCAAATTGGGATTAGGCGATAGCCCTGCGATGAACCGACGGGTTGTCGCCGCATCGATGTTCTTCACTCCTAGCTGAGGTTGTCGCAAGGGAGACGGCCAGCGCCACGGCGACTGTCACAGGGGCCGTCTATCGTCACTGAAGTGACGACGCGGCGGAGTTCATGACACCTAGTTCCCAGATTTTTTCAGCACAATCAGCGCAGCAACTGCTGCCGCTCTTGGCCGAGCGTTTGCGCGCGCCCTTGGCCGACCCCTTCCTGCCTGACATCGTGGTCGTGCCCACCGCCGGCACCCGCGATTGGCTCATTGAACAGCTCGGACATCAGCTCGATGCCAACGGCACCGGCGAGGCCATCCTCACCAACGTTCACTTCTGGTTTCCGAACGAGTTCAACCTCCATGCCATCGGCACCGAGCGGGCCGCCGAAGATCCATGGTCGGTCAAACGGCTGCGCTGGACGCTGCTCGGCCTCCTCACCGCCGACTCTTCATTGGCCCCTGGGTTCTCCGAGGCCAAGAGCCCCTTGGCCACCGCGCAACGCATTGCCGAATTGTTCGATCGTTACTCGGTGTACCGGCCTGAAATGCCAGCAAGTTGGGCCAAGGGAACACAAGCCGATCCAGTAACGCCCCTTCGCCCCGACAAGCAATGGCAATACGCGTTGTGGCATGCGGTGCACGACGTCATTGGCGTGTCGACCGGCGAACGATTCATCGCTGCACGCGGTCACCTCGACCCAACTGCGGTGCAACGCGCGCTTCCTGGTCGATTGTCGGTATTTGGTCTCGACGCGTACTCGCCAGCAAAAGTGTCATTGCTTGGCGAACTCTCTACGTTGCTCGATCTCGCGGTGTACACGGTGTTCCCCACGTCTGATCGCATTCCCGATCTTCGCTCGGTTGACCTTGGCGATGAGTTGCGCAGTCATCTCGACCTTGCCAACGACATGCACAATCCGTTGTTGCGCTCATGGTCTCGTGCCGGTCTCGAATCCATGGCCTTGTTGTCTCGTGCTTTTCCAAAGATGCAAACGCTTGAAGCAGCGCCTGCCCCAACAGTGCTTGGCCGCTTACAGCAGTCGATTGCGCACGACAAACCACTTGCAATTCCCCCGCACAAGAAGACTGTGCTCGAAAACGGCGACGGCTCGTTCGAGGTGCATCTGTGTCATGGGCCCACGCGCCAGGTTGAAGTGTTGCGCGACGCGCTTTTGCATCGCTTAGCGGCCGACCCCACATTGCACCCGCGCGACATCATCGTCATCTGTCCCGATATCGAAACCTACGCACCCCTTGTTGGCCCAGTGATGGGTGCCGAGTTCCGCGAAGTTGTTGAAGGCGACGCAGCTGGCGCGCGCTTGCAGCTGCCCATCGCCATCATCGACAAAACCACGAGCACCTCAACGCCGGTTGCCGATGCCATTGCGGCACTCTTCGATGCGGTCGGTAACCGCCTTGAAC
>JBIIVE010000075.1:0-10536 GCA_044339605.1 Acidimicrobiales bacterium | reverse complement strand
GATACAGTCGCGGTAGGGGAACTGGAGCACGGTCGAAGTGATTGAAATTCCACGTTGCTGCTCTAAGGCCATCCAGTCAGAGGTGGCAGAGCGGCGGCCGGAGCGAGCCTTCACTGCGCCGGCCTCGCTGCTGAGCGCGCCGCCATAGAGAAGGAATTTCTCGGTCAGCGTGGTTTTGCCCGCATCAGGGTGACTGATGATGGCAAACGTGCGACGACGCGAGGCCTCGGTAGACGGAGTGGACATTGGTCGGAGGGTAGCGGTCAGTGAGCCGCGGTCGAACAGGCGGGGCACACACCGATGAGATCGAGTCGGTGGTGTTCAATTCGGAAACCGTGACTGTTCGCAATCGAAGCGGCGAAGGACGCTACGCCGTCTTCAAGATCTGTCGGAACGTCGATGTCAGTCACGGTTCCGCAGGAATCGCAAATGAGGTGGTGATGGTGGTGACCAGTGAGGTCTTCGGCCAGCTCAAATCGAGCCGTGTCGTCGGCTGTAACGAGTCGGCGAACAACACCAGCGTCCTCTAGTACCGACAGATTTCGGTACGCGGAACTTTGCGGCATTCCGGTTGCGACATCGATGAGTTCAACAACAGTGACTGGGCGATCAGCTGAAGCCATGGCATCGACAAGTGCGCGTCGATTGGCGGTGTAGCGCTGTCCGTCGCGGCGGAGGCGCTCATCGGCGGTGTCGTGCACGTCGATCTGTTGCGGATCCATGGTTCGTGAAGTCTACGGCCATTGGGAATACAGACTGCCGGTGGCGGCGACCTAGGCTCGCAAACGTGCCCGAAACTGATCAGACACGCGAATTTCCCGGGGCGAAAGCGCCTGATCGCACTGGCTCTATCGATAGCAGTGGTCTTCGACTCGCGTTAAATGAGTGGGGCGATCCCGATGCACCTGTGATTGCGATGGTGCATGGTGGCTTTGATTTCTCTCGCACATTCGATGTCTTTGCACCAATGATCGCTGAGGCTGGTTGGCGAGTCGTCGCTTGGGATGCGCGTGGACACGGGGATTCTGATCACGCTCATCTCTATGGCTGGGCCGCTGACGTTCGCGATCATCTCGCCGCAATCCAATCGATCAGTAGCGAACCAATTGTTTTGCTTGGCCATTCGAAGGGGGGCGGCCAGTTACTTGACCTTCTCGACGGCCGTCCGTCGCTGGCCCGAGCATTCGTGAATCTCGATGGCCTCCCGTCCCAGTTCTCCTCTCCTGATGTCAACGATCGTGAGCGTCGTCGAATGCGTCGCGCTGATTTGGCTTCGGGACTTGATCGCCGTCGACGTCGCGCTGAGCTCACTCGGCGTCCGGACACGATCGAGGGCTTGGCCGAACGACGTCAGCCGATGAATCCGCGACTTTCGCGTGAGTGGCTTGAATACCTCGTCACTGTCGGCGCCCGTCACGACGACGAAGGGTGGCGATGGAAGATCGATCCGGTGTTGCATCTCGGCGGTTTTGGCCCGTGGCGTCCCGGCTGGTCGCTCGACCACCTCGCAGCATTGGAAATGCCTTTCCTTGGTGTGTTGTCTGGAGTTCAAGACGATCCGATGGGGTGGAAGAGCCGACGCGGAGACATCGAACCGTTCCTTCCGCCTGGCGGACAACTTGAGTTCTACGACGAGATTGGCCACTTTCTGCATATCGAACAAACACGGTTCATTGCTGACCTTGTGCTCAAGTTTTTGGAGCCACACCGATGACGCGGCGTACTGAGTTTCTCCTGAACGGTTCTTTGCGACTGGCATTGCACACGTTGGCCGAAGGCGAAGGGCGCCCTCTGTTGTTGCTCCACGGCTTGGGCGAACAGTCACCGCGAACTCGACCAGCGTGGACCAACGCGTGGAACGGGCCTGTGCTTGCACTCGATTTCACTGGTCACGGTGAATCTGAAGTTCCCGTGAGCGGCGGCTACACCCCTGAAGGTTTGATGTCAGATGTCGACGCCGTCTTGGCGGATCGAGGTCCGGTCACAATCGTTGGCCGTGGGTTTGGCGCATGGGTCGGACTCTTGGTCGCTGGCGCTCGCACGAGCCTCGTCCATGGTGTGGTTCTGTTCGATGGTTCGGGCATCGTCGGTGGAGGGCCACAGCCGCCAACCCCGTACGTCAACGTTTTGCCCGCCTCGGGTTCAGTGACCCCCGACCCCTATGCGTTGCTTGAACTCAGCCGCGATCCTCGACCACCTGATTACGCGCTCGACTACGTGCGCTTTGTGCTCGAGGATTCAGACATCGAACATCCGATTGTGGTGAGCGCTCGGATTCGTCCTGATTGGTTGGCCGCAGTTGCCGCCGATATCGGCGTCATTGAGCTTCCGTTGGAACAGGCGATCGAGTCCTTCGCCTGACACCTGACGGTTAGACGTCGCGAGCACCCACGTACACCGCAAGTTCTCTGAGTGCGCCGAGTGCTTCTGAAGTAATCGCGGCATCGTCGAGTGCTGAAATTGCTTGATCGGTCAAGAGCGTGATGCTTGCTTCAACTTCAGACAATGCTCCTGTATCAGTGAAAACCGACTGAATGGCAAGAATCTCATCGGGTGCTAGATCAATGGAACCGACGCGACTGAGAATGTCTCGCTGAGGTTGCGTTGCTCGGTCGAGAGCGATTGCCAGCATCGGGGTGGGCTTCCCTTCGCGAAGATCGTCGCCGACGGGTTTTCCGGTTCGCGCGCTGTCACCGAAAGTGCCGAGGATGTCATCGCGCAATTGAAATGCTTCACCCAATGGCTCGCCGTAGCGAGAAAGCGGTACCTGAAGTTCATCGAGGCACCCTGCGAGTGCTGCGCCAACGTGCAACGGACGCTCAATGGTGTACTTGCCGGACTTGTAGCGAACGATTCGCCGTGCTGTCGCCAGATCGACCTCGCCTCGTGCCGCGCCGAGCACGTCGAGGAATTGACCAATGTTCAATTCGATCTTCAGTTCATTCCAAATCTCGAATGCGGCTCGTGGTGCATTCGACATCAAGCGGTCGGCGTACACCTCGGCGAGATCGCCGACCAGGATTGCAACGCCCTCGCCAAAGCGCCTGGACTCGCCATTCCATTGGTTTGAGCTGTGTTCTGCATCGAACGCGATATGAACCGTTGGTTCTCCGCGGCGTGTTGAAGATCCGTCCATGACGTCGTCGTGGACAAGTGCGAATGCATGCAGCAACTCGAACGCAGCGCCGGTATCGATGATTGCGGGGTCGTCGGCCATACCGCCAGCGCCGACGAACGCCCAGTGGCAGAACGCGGGGCGCAGCCGCTTTCCCCCGTCGACGATAAATCGCGTCAAGACGTTGAGTGGTGCCTCGAGATCGGAATCGACTGCAACCCACCGAGAGCGCTCGGATTCAAGAATGGATCGAAGCCGCGCCTCAACGGGAGCGGCAACTGCGGTAAGCGCAGCAGGTACAGCGACAGGAGTTGGGGATGTCACTCTTCCTCTTCGTCGTCGCTGTCGAGTGCATCGAGATCGGCGACGATTCGGGTGACTTCAACCTGTGCGTTTTCGAGACGGCCGCGACAAAGTTCAATGAGGTCGGCAGCGCGGCGAACTTGTTCGGCCAAGCGATCAACATCGACGTCGTCGGCCTCGAGTTCGCTGAGAATTTCCTCGAGTTCGGTGACCGCATCTGCGTATCCGAGGGAATCAGAAGTGCTCTTTTTGGTTGCCATTGGGTCTCTCAATCGATGTCGGTTGCAGTGCTGGTGATGGTGCCATCGGCCACGGTTGTCACGAGTGTGTCGCCACGAGAAACATCGGCGGTTCGTCGCACGACGGTACCGCTCGTGGTGCGGGTAATCGACCAGCCGCGAGCCAAGGTGCGAACCGGGTCGACAGCACTGAGTCGAGCGGCGAAAAGGTCGAGACTCTGCTTCTCGGACTTCGTGGTTGTTTCGATCGTCCGGGAAAGCCGGGCGGTAATAGTGGTCATGCGGTGACGTTCGACGGTCAGACGTGTGCGGGCCCCGATGGCTGCGTGTCGGGCGCAGCGCGCCAAGCGGTCGCGCTCAGAATCGATGGTTGTTGTTGCGATTTCCGAAATGTCACTCCAGGCAACTTCGCTTCGGTTTACGACGTCCATCGCGATGTCGATGAGCGCTTCGGCGCACGCGGTCGGTGTCTTGTTCGCGGTGTGCGCCACGACGTCGGCGACACTTGTGTCGATTTCGTGGCCGATCCCGGTGAACACCGGTAGTGATGATGTTGCGATTGTGCGGGCAACGAGTTCGTGATCGAAGACCGCAAGATCGAGTCGCGACCCGCCACCGCGAATTAAAGCGATGACATCGACGTTCATTCGTTGCGCCGTACGCAGTGCAGCGGCAATCGTGCGTTCGGCACCGGCGCCTTGCACCTTTGAATCAATGAACGCCACCTGCCACGGGAGGCCGCTCTCGACGAGCGAATGCATGAAGTCTGCTTGGGCAGCGCTTTCATCGGCGGTGATCAATGCAATATGAAGCGGCATTGCAGAAAGCGGGAGTGCTCGATTTCTATCGATGAGATTTTCGGAGCGAAGAACTGCAAGTACACGTTCGCGTTCTGATTCGAGAGCTTCCAAGGTGAATGCGGGATCGATGTCCTGCATCGAAAGTTGCAGGCGTCCGCCAGCTAGCCAGAGTTCAAGCGGACCGCGGATGCGTACCTTGACTCCTTCTTCGAGCCGGACAGTTCCTGCCTCGCGCAGTTTTTGGTCAACCCGAGTGCGTGTCCGACTCCAGAGCGCAACCGGAACTTTGGCTGTGACCGCACCTTTGTCGTCGCGATCAACGAGGTCGAAATAGAAATGGCCCCGAGACTCTCGGGGACCAGAGATCTCGCCGTCGACCCACACTGCGCCACCGAGGCGGTCTTTTATGGCATCGGCGGTGGCCGTCATGAGTTCGGTCACCGTGTAGTTCACGCCGGGCATAGGCGGCACCGTAGCGGGCGAATGCCCTCATAGAGTCAGGCCATGGGAACTTTCCGCATCACAGCCCCGGTCTGGCGTTCCGTTGGCATGGCCCTCGTGTTTGCAACTGCCTTGGTTTTCGCAGGTTGCGGGTCTTCTTCAACTTCCTCCACGCCGTCATCAACGACGTCGTCAACGTCATCAACAACTCAAGCGGCATCGGGGACTTCCTCAGCCCCGCAGTCGCCCTCAACGCTTCCCGCCTCGTTGCAAGCGCCCTGTTCGGCATTGGCTTCCGCTTTAGACATGGGTGATCTGCAGCCAAAGAACTCCGGTAACTGGGACGCCGAGAGGCAGCGGATTCTCACCGATGCAGCGAGCAACGTTGAACTGTTCACTGCTGCGATCAAAGGTACGCCGGCAGATATCGCTGCATCCCTTGAAACACTCAAGCGTTATTCGGCGTGGCTTGGAACAACACTGTCGAACTCGTCATCGTTTGATTCGGCGGCGAGTGCGATAAACGCCTACCCCGATCTTGCTGAGACCACGCGCGCTGCCACAACTGTCGACAACTGGAAACGCAAGAACTGCTGAGCGTTACTCCTGAACGAGTTCGATCAGGGTGCCGAGAGCATCTTTCGGGTGGATAAACGCAACGGTGGTGCCGCGTGATCCGGGGCGGGGTGCGTCGTCAAGGACACGAAAGCCCTGAGCCTTCACGGCATCAAGTGCTTCGGCACAATTAGCGACGCGGTAGCCAACGTGATGAATGCCAGGACCACCGCGGGTGTTGAGCCACTTGGCCACGGTGGAGTCGTCGCGAGTCGGGGTAAGCAACTGCACGTAGCTTTCTGCCACCTTCAACAGGGCTTCTTCGACGCCGTCGCTCTCAACAATTTCACGATGGTCGACAACTGCACCGAAGGTCTCGCGGTAGTAGTCAATTGCTGCACCGAGGTCGGGGACAGCGATTGCGATGTGGTCAATTTCGGTAAGCAGTGGCTTTTGGTTTGCAGCAGCGTCGCTCATGTGAACTCCTGATTCTTCTTCGCCGGGTCGGCGTGCAGTGATGGCCATTGGATTCGTCCTTCGTCTTGGGCGTTATGCGCCGTGGCGACGGAACGCCGTGATGCGATCTTCGCCAACCTTGGCGCGGAACTCTGGGTCGTCGATGCCGAGTCCTTCGGACGGAGCAAGACAGAGCACGCCGATTTTGCCCTCGTGCAGGTTCTTGTGGACCTGGTAGGCGGCTTCACCGGTCTGATCAAGCGGATAAACGGCAGAAAGAATCGGCTGAATCTTGCCTTCGCAGATGAGTTGGTTTGCGGCCCACGCTTCGGCGTAATTGGCGAAATGCGAACTGATGATGTTCTTCAACTTCATCCAGAGATGACGGTTGTCGTACTCAATCATGAAGCCACTCGTTGCAGCGCAGGTGACGATCGTGCCGCCGCGTGCAGCGACGAACACCGACGCGCCAAATGTTTGGCGACCGGGATGTTCGAACACGATGTCGACATCGCGACCGATCATTGAACGAATGTCCTTGCCAAGACGACGCCATTCAGTTTCGTCTTGGGTGTGTTCGTCGGCCCAGAACTTGTAGTTGGACTCGCGGCGGTCGATGACGTGCTCAACGCCGAGGTCATTAAGTAGAGCCACCTTTTCGGGCGATGACACAACACCGACAGGCGTGCCGCCGCCGTTGAGGATGTACTGCACGGCGTAACCGCCGAGGCCGCCCGATGCGCCCCACACAAGCACGGCGTCGCCTTGTTTCATTTGGGCAGCGTTCCTGCTCACCAGCATTCGGTAACTCGTCGAGTTGCACAGAGCATTCACCGACGCTTCTTCCCACGAAAGATGTGCGGGCTTCGGCATGAGCTGGTTGGCCTTGACGACCGAAAGTTCAGCGAGGCCGCCGTAATTCGTTTCGAATCCCCAAATGCGCTGATTGTCGCCGAGCATTGAATCGTTGTGGCTCGATGCGTCTTGATCGTCGACGTAGTTGCAGTGCACAACAACCTTGTCGCCGACCTTCCACTTGCGAACCGCGCTGCCGACGCGCAGCACAACGCCCGAGGCATCGGAACCAACTGCGTGGAACGGCTGATCGTGGCGTGCGCCCCAGTAACTCTCTTTGCCGAGACGCTTCAGGAAGCCGAAGGTCGAGACCGGTTCAAAGATTGAGGACCAGACCGTGTTGAAGTTGATCGAACTCGCCATGACCGCGATGACGGCTTCGTCGGGAGCGAGTTCAGGAATGGCGATCTCTTGGAGGTGAAGCGCCTGACGTGGGTCTTTCTCGCTGGATTCCATTCCGTCGAACATCGTCTGCTCGGAGGCGAGTACGACGGTGGCCTTGTAGGACTCGGGCAGGGGGATGGCCGCGAGTTCCTCGCCGGGGGCTCCGTGGATGATGGCGTCGATGATCTGTTGCATGGGGCCGAACGCTACCGTTTCCGCCACTCCAGAGGCCATGCGATCGACGACCCCAAGGTCATGAGGCCCCGCGAGTTACCGACGGGTAGTGTTTCGCCCCGGGACATCACCGTCCCTCCAGCCGACCACCTGTCTGAGTTGGCGGCTAGGTACTCATCCTCTTGGAGGTTCAGACATGGCTGGATCGGTCATTCTCGCTGGCGCCCGTACTCCTATCGGCAAGCTTTCTGGCGCACTCGCCGGATTCGAAGCCACCGACCTCGGCGCAATTGCTATTCGCGCCGCGCTTCAGCGCGCCGGGCTCACCCCTGACGAGGTCGACTACGTCTTCATGGGCCAGGTGCTCTTGGGCGGCGCCGGTCAGATGACAGCGCGCCAGGCATCGACCAAGGCCGGCATCCCGATGTCCGTTCCATCAACCACCGTGAACAAGGTGTGCCTCTCGGGCCTCAACGCGATCCATCTCGCTGACCTCTACATCCAGTCCGGCGAAGCCGACATTGTTGTCGCCGGCGGCATGGAGTCCATGACCAACGCGCCGTATCTCATGCCTGGCGCACGTGCCGGTCTGCGCATGGGTGACGGCAAGGTTGTCGACTCAATGATGTTCGACGGTTTGTTCTGCGCCATTGATCAGTTGGCCATGGGTGCGGGCACCGAGAAGTACGCCGCAACTGCGGGCCTTAGTCGTGAATCACAGGATGCACTTGCTGCACTTTCACATGCTCGTGCAGTCAAGGCGCAGACCGATGGCCTCTTCAATGACGAAATCGTCAACGTTGAGATTCCGCAGCGCAAGGGCGACCCCAAGTTGTTCTCCGTCGACGAAGGTGTTCGAGCAGAGTCCACCTATGACTCACTGAGCGGTCTCCGTCCCGCATTCGACAAGGCCGGCAATATCACTGCGGGCAATGCGTCGCAGATTTCCGATGGTGGCGCCGCTGTCATCGTTGCTTCGGAAGCAGCCGCTGAGCGTCTTGGAATCACGCCGCTTGGTCGCATCATTGGTTACGGCCAGGTTGCTGGCCCCGATGCTTCGCTTCTCGATCAGCCGGCAAATGCAATCAACAACGCACTTGATCGCGTGGGCATGAAGGTCAGCGATCTCGACCTGTTCGAACTCAACGAAGCATTTGCTGCCGTTGGTGTTGCATCAATGGCCAAGCTCGGCATCACCGACGAAATCACCAACGTGAATGGTGGCGCAATCGCACTTGGTCACCCGATTGGCATGTCAGGCACACGCGTTGCACTGCACATCCTTATGGAACTCAAGCGTCGCGGTGGCGGCAAGGGTGCTGCTGCACTCTGTGGTGGTGGCGGTCAGGGCGACGCCATCCTTCTTGAGTCGATCTAATTAGTCGACGTCGCGGCGACCCTCGAGGGCGCGGCCGAGTGTGAGCTCGTCTGCGTACTCGAGGTCGCCACCGACAGGTAGTCCGCTGGCAATTCGTGTGACGCGAATACCGAGTGGTTTCAGTAATCGGCCCAAGTACATCGCTGTGGCTTCGCCTTCGATGTTTGGGTTCGTGCAAAGAATGACTTCTTTGATGCCTTCAGGTTCGATGCGGGCAAGAAGCTCTTTGACGCGCAACTGATCGGGGCCGATGCCTTCGATGGGGCTTATCGCTCCTTGCAGCACGTGATAGCGACCGCGGTATTCGCCGGTCTTCTCAACCGCGACGATGTCACGCGGTTCTTCAACAACACACACGACACTTGTTTCGCGACGGGTATCGCTACAGATCCCGCACGCGTCTCCTTCGGAGATGTTGAAACAAATGGTGCAGAAACTGACGCGCTCTTTCATGACAGCAATTGCTGTGGCGATTCTGAGTGCGTCCTCGGTAGAAAGTTTCAGAATGTGAAACGCGATGCGTTGTGCCGACTTTGGGCCAACGCCAGGAAGCCGACCCAGTTCGTCGATGAGGTCCTGTACCGGACCGGCGTACACGCTCACGCGCGTTCGCCGGGATTCGGTGTGTCGATTTCGATGATGTCGTCGGAAGCGCCGAAGAGTCCGAGCGCTTCAAGGTCGACCAGGCCACCGAGGTCGCCAAGGTCGGGCATGCCTGCGTTTTGGAATGGGCCGAGTACTTCTTGTTGCATCGCGTCGATCTGCGCAAGCGCATCGTGAAACGCTGCGAGCACGAGGTCTTCAAGCATTGGTACGTCTGCAGGGTCGACAGCGTCGGGAGAAATTGAAACCTTGAGCACGTGAAGTCCGCCGGTGATGCGAATGGCGACAGCGCCACCACCGGCTTGACCGATGAACTCGCGCGACGCGGCTTCGTTCCGGGCGTCTTCGAACTGCTGCTGCATGGCCATGGCCTGGCTCAACATCGAACCGAGATCGAACTGATCTGACATGTGGGCTCCCGGAGGGGCGAAGGGGTAGGGGGTTTACTCTTCGTCGACGAGTGAAGCGCCGGGAAACACAGCAGCGATGCGGTCGACACCGGCAGTCGCTGTTCCTCGGGCATTCGTGAGGTCGTCGAGGTCGATGGATTCGTCGACTGGGTTTTCGTCGGCGGCGCGGCGCGAAGCGGCGACAGCGCGAGGTGCTGAAGGGTCAGGAGCCGAACCATCGACAACGAGTCGGATGGGAACGGTTGTGCCGAAATGCGCCGACAACATGGACTCGACCTCGGGGCGGAGTTCTTCACAGCGCGTTGCGTGCGGTTCGTTGGGAAGCCCGAACACGGCGACACCGTCGGAGACCTCGACCCAGTGGCCACCAGAGAACCGGGCGCGCGACCGCTGGGGGAGAGCGGGAAGGAGCGTGTCGCTCCAAATGCGAGTGAGGTCGACGAGTGCAGGCATTGTCCCGCCCGCCGGCGCTGGTGCTGCGGCCGGTGCTGTATCGGCTGAAGGTTGCGGTTCGGCTTGTGGTTCGGCTTGTGGCTCAGGCGCACGCGCAGCAGGAGCAGGAGCGGGAGCGGGAGCGGGAGCAGCAGGTGTAGCAGGAGCGCTTGTCGTCGATGCCGCCGGCGCAGAACCGGGCCGGGCTGGTCGAGCTGGCCTACCGGCCGGCGGACGAGCCGCCGGACGAGCAGGGCGCGCGCCCTCTTCAGCACCAGAGCGACGAGCGAGTTCTTGGCGAGCGACATCGGCAGGACGGCTACCGGCTGCTGGCATGGCGCTGCCATCGGTGTGTTCTTCGTCGGTGTCGTCGTTGGCCACCGGAGGAGGC
>JBIIVE010000152.1:0-2764 GCA_044339605.1 Acidimicrobiales bacterium | reverse complement strand
TGATCGGTACCGAATCAGCCGAGAGGTCGTCAACCGATTCGTGCTTCGGAACTTCAAGTGACTCATCGACCAATGCAGAACCACCAAAGGCAGCAAGATCGATATCGGCGATGAGATGTTCGACGCCCGCTGAGCGCGCGATCACCGCGGCACATTCGAGTTCGCCGTTGTGACGCTGCCCGTAACGGAAACTCAAAGCAATCGGTGTGAAGCCTTCGTCTTTCGCAATCGCCAAACATGTCGTGGAATCAAGCCCACCCGACAGCAGAACGATCGCCGGCGGTTTACTCACAGAACGCCTTCCCAGACCCCACGTTCCGCCGACATCGGATCGGAGAGAAGTTCCCTGACCACATCGAATCGTTGCGTGGGACGCGACTCACTGTTCCATGCCTGCCAACCAGGATCGCCATTGCGAGCAAATGAAAGCCAGGCTTCCTGCATCGCCGCTGACAACGCCCACAAGTCATCGCTCACTGGACCACCAAGAAACAGTTCCGCCCCTTGGTTATCGAGCACGCCAAAGACAAAGGGGATCTCGAGCGCGTGACATGACTTCACAACACCACCGAAGGCTGGCGTTCCCCACGTAAAGAGGTACTGCCAGGTTGGCGATTTCGCCGCCCCGCGAGCTTCCACGAGACGAATCGCTGGAATCCGAAACGATCCATCAGTGAGCACTGCATTCCAAAGATCATCGACCGAGACATCGGGGCGATCGGAGGCGTACACATCACGCACCCGCTGTCCGGAACCAAAGATGCCCTCAAGACGGTCCAGCAAACTGGAGTCGTCGAGACCGCCGGGGCTCATGAGTGCAAAAAGATTCCATTCGTTGAGATTCGTACCCGTCAGAAACGGAACATCGACTGCGGCGCCATTCGCTACAGCAACGAGTGGATCGTGAGGCAGGTACGTGCCGTCGATAACCGGCTGAAAGGCCATCGCGAGCGCAAAACTGGTGGGTCCCCCCAAACCGGATGGATCGTCGAACAGCTTGGCTTCAACCTTCGTCGCCGCTTTTGCGATGTCTTCTGCAGACGCTCGCAACAGACCATCGATATCAGCGACACCGAGTTTTTCCATAAAATCTTCGGTCATCGACGCGCCCATCGCAGGGGTCAAGACGTTGTGTGCTGCGCCACTTTGAGCGATTGCTTTTTGGAAGAGCCCACTTGCGGCGGGAAGGGCGAGAAGCGTCGAGACGCTCATCGCTCCTGCTGACTCTCCGAAGATGGTGACGTTGTTTGGGTCGCCACCGAATACAGCGATGTTGTCGCGCACCCACGCAAGCGCAGCCGCTTGATCAAGCAACCCATTCACACCACTCGAGCGATACCGATCATCGAGATCGCCGAGCCAAAGAAAACCAAGCGCGCCAAGTCGGTAGTTGAGGGAGACAACGACAACGTCGCCACGAGTTGCTAACGACGTTCCGTCATACCAAGGCGTCGATGACGATCCGTTCGTGAAAGCGCCGCCGTGAATCCACACCATCACTGGACGGGAAGCGTTGTCACAATCAGGCGTAAACACGTTGAGGAACAAACAGTCTTCGCTTGACGAATCTGCTGCATCGCCAAGAAATGCCGTTATGCCTCCAGACTCCTGCACTGACATCGACCCAAACGTTGAGGCGTCACGAACGCCGTCCCATGACTCAGGCGGAGCGGGGGCAAGGAAGCGGCGTTCGCCGACCGGCGGCGCAGCGTAGGGAATGCCCCGAAACTGGACGATGCCGTCCTTTGAAATGCCCTGAAGGGCGCCTTGGGCGACCGTGACTGTCGTGGAACTCATGAGTACTCCCTGTCCAAGTGATCGCCGCAACGCTACCGGCCTTGTCCGTTCCGTGACCCTCGTCCGGTGAGGGAAACCCCGTGGCCGACCCCTAACGTTGGATCTTGTGACACCGCGACTCCGAGCCCTTCGATTTCTTCTGCCCCTTAGCCTCATTGCCGCCTTTGTGGTGGTCCTGAAAAGCGGACGCCCACCGCGCAATTCCACTGGGCCGGTGCAGAACGGTCGCCGGAGCGCCCGCAACTTTCGTCTTGCGATGCTCGGTGCAAAGACCGGTGGGGCCTATGCCCGACATCGCGCTCGTCGGGTTTTTGCCGACGCCGGGAAACGTCGCGAACTGGACCTCGCGTTTGAAATGCAAACCACGCAACAGGTCAGCGAAGCACTCGGGCAGATGAAGGGTGCGCTCATGAAGGTCGGCCAAATGGCGAGTTACATCGACCAGGGCCTCCCCGAACACGTGCGTGGCGCGCTTGCCGACCTTCAGCAGAATGCGCCACCGATGAGCGCAGAACTCGCGGCGGAAGTCATTCGCGAAGAGTTCGGCAAACATCCAGACGATCTTTTTGAAACGTGGGATCCCACACCGATTGCTTCGGCGTCAATCGGTCAGGTGCACCGCGCCCTCACTCGCGACGGGCAAGCTGTCGCGGTCAAGGTCCAATATCCCGGCGTCGCCGAGGCTGTTGCGTCCGACCTCAACAATGCTGGATTCATCTTCGCTGGCCTCGGAGTCCTGTTCCCCGGGCTCGACCATAAAGCGCTTGTCGCCGAACTGCGCGAGCGCGTTGTCGAGGAACTCGATTACGAAATCGAAGCAGCCAACCAACGAGCCTTTGCCAATTACTACGAAGGCCATCCGACAATTCATATTCCGCATGTGATTGACGACTACTCAAGTCGACGCGTTCTAACAACGGAACTCTCCGATGGAGTCCGATGGGACGAACTTCTGACATGGAGCCAG
>JBIIVE010000010.1:0-36252 GCA_044339605.1 Acidimicrobiales bacterium | reverse complement strand
CCTTTTCGATTCAGGATGCAAACAACGCGTCCATCGCCACGAAGCGCTTGGACGAACCTCTCGCTAAACAATCCTGATCCAGGCGGTTCTTCGCGGCGATCAATGATGTCGAAGAGGGGCCACCCAGCGCGCTCAGCGCTGCGCGACTGTGTCAGTAACACTCCGGCTCCGAGTGCTTCCAACGATGGGGTCGGGCTCACAAGCAAACACGGGATTCCGCATCGACGCGCCCGTTCAATGAGCACGTCGCGTGCATTCCATGTCGGCGTTTGTTCCTGCTGAAACGACTCGTCGTGCTCATCGAGGACGACAATCGCTGAAGGCGTCGCTATCGGAGCGAACGCTGCAGCCCGCGACCCAAGTACGTTCGCCCAGCCCGCGCGCGCCAGCGACCAATCATCGGGAAGTACGGCAACAGGCAATCCCGCGCGACGAAGACGTAGACCGAGATGACGTGCCATCGAGGCTACGGGAGCAGCGACAAGGATTGGCCCTAAGGCTGCCGCAGCAAGAAGTAGTGGGTACGGATCAACAGCAGGTGCAAGACGAACCGTTGCGACCGGACACGCCAATGCTTCTTTGGCCAATTCATGCACCTCATCGGTGGCCACCGGCTGCGGGGGCGGCGTACGTACCGGCGAACGCGGTAGGCCGCGAACAATCGACGGCGGTGAGGCTGTACGCAAGAGGGCCGCTGGCCGACCCGCCCAACGCCACGAGGCCCAGTCGGCGAGATCGAAGAGCTCGGGCGGTGGACCCCAACCGCTCACCTTGGTGATCGATTGCAACCTGACTCCCGCTGGGGGCACCACACGATCTTCAACCACCCATCCGCCCACACGACGACCATGGAGCGGAATGCGAACAATGGTCCCAACCTGAATCTGCTCCGACATCGACGGCGGAACGAGGTAGTCAAAGGTTTTGTCGATCGCTGGCTCGTCGGGACGCACACGGACGACGTGTTGATCGCCGATGTCGAGGTGCTCCCCCGAAGGAGTTACGTCAGGAGTCGGCACACGCGCTTTTGATCCGCCGTCATCGGGCAGATCAAACGAAAGCGATGGTTGGTCCGGATCGGCCGCCATCTCAGCGCCGTTCCGAAAGAAACCGGATGATCAGAGACCGAGTTCCGACTTGAGGGCGTCGACACGGTCGGTGCGCTCCCAAGTGAACGCGTCGCCGGTGCGACCGAAGTGGCCATAGGCCGCGGTCTGCTTGTAGCGAGGCTTACGGAGGTCAAGGTCGCGTGCGATTGCTGCGGGACGAAGGTCGAAGACTTCCCGAACTGCAGCGGCAATCTTTTCTTCGTCAACGGTGTTGGTGCCGAAGGTCTCGACCATGATCGAAACGGGATGCGCAACGCCAATGGCGTAGGCAACCTGAACTTCGCAACGATCAGCAGCGCCAGCTGAAACAACGTTCTTGGCCACCCAACGAGCGGCGTAGGCGGCAGAGCGGTCGACCTTCGACGGGTCCTTGCCCGAGAAGGCGCCACCACCGTGACGAGCCATGCCGCCGTAGGTGTCGACGATGATCTTTCGACCGGTAAGGCCGGCATCGCCAACGGGGCCACCGATAACGAAGCGGCCAGTCGGGTTCACGAGCACCTGGTAATCGTCATTGGCGAACTGTGCCGGAATGACGGGACGAATCACATGCTCGATCAGGTCGGGACGGATGGCTTCCTCGCGGTCGATGCCATCGTCGTGCTGGGTGGAGATAAGCACGGTGCGCAAACGAACGGGCTTACCGTTCTCGTAGTCGAAGGTGACCTGGGTCTTGCCATCGGGACGAAGGTAGGGAACGGTGCCGGCCTTGCGAACGTCGGCAAGGCGCTCGGCCATGCGATGGGCGACATGAATCGGAAGCGGCATGAGCACATCGGTCTCGTTGCACGCGTAGCCGAACATCATTCCCTGATCGCCCGCACCCTGCTTGTTGAGGATGTCTTCGCCAGAGGTGCCGGTACGAACTTCTTCAGAATCGTCAACGCCCTGAGCGATGTCGGAAGACTGTGCGTCGAGGCTGACCATGACGCCAACGGTTTCGCCGTCGTAGCCGTAGGACTCGCGGTCGTAGCCGATGCCCTTGATGGTGTCGCGCACAATGCTGGGAATGTCGACATATCCGGAGGTGGTGACTTCGCCCGCGATGATCGCAAGACCCGTGGTGACGAGGGTTTCGCATGCGACACGACTCATGGGGTCGTTCGCCAACATTGCGTCGAGGATGGCATCAGAGATCTGATCGGCCATCTTGTCTGGGTGGCCCTCGGTCACTGATTCCGAGGTGAAAGTCCAGCTGCTCACGGGGTACTCCTGTGTCGTTGGTTCGGGGAGAAACCTAGTCGGGCAGAGACCCTCAGCGGTCGGACCTGATGGCCACAACTGCGTCGAGTACCGCCTTGGCGACCGCACGTTTGTCGGTCAGGGCGATGGCGGTGGTATCGCCCGAGGAAGAAAGGATGGTGACTGCATTGGTGTCGTGTTCGAACCCGACGCCGTCAGCGCCCACATCGTTGGCCACGATGAGATCAAGGTTCTTGCGTGCCAACTTCCCACGGGCATTTTCGAGAACGTTCTCGGTCTCTGCAGCAAAGCCCACCAAAACCTGTCCGGAAGCCTTGCGCTGACCGAGATCAACGAGGAAATCATGGGTGGGCTCGAGCATGATTCGACGTTCACCGTCGGCACCAAACTCGTCTTTTTTTATTTTGTGATCGGCGACAGAAACTGGCCGGAAATCGGCAACTGCTGCGGCCATCACGATGACGTCGTGATCGTCGGCGACAGGCATTACTGCTGCTTGCATGTCTGCCGCGCTCACAACGTCGATGACGTCGGCGCCTGCTGGAACCGGGAGGTTTGTGGTGGTGACGAGTGTGACCTTTGCGCCACGAGACAACGCCTCGGCCGCAATCGCGTAACCCTGCTTTCCCGAGGAGCGATTCGTGATGACGCGCACCGGATCGATGGCCTCGCGAGTTCCACCTGCAGTAACCAGCACACGAACACCCGCAAGATCGTCGTCTGCCGAAAGCACACGTTCGATTGCCGCAACAATGTCGGCCGGTTCAGCGAGGCGACCGGTGCCGACATCGCCACCAGCAAGGCGGCCTTCGCCAGGCGGAACAATGATGACGCCACGAGAAGCAAGCAACGCGAGGTTGTCTTGCACTGCGGGGTGTTCCCACATTTCGGTGTGCATCGCCGGGCAAATGATGACAGGAGCGCGAGTCGCAATGAGCGTCGCGGTGAGAAGGTCATCGGAATAACCATGGGCGTAGGCCGAGATCAGTCGCGCCGTTGCCGGGGCCACAACAATCAGATCGTTGTCTTGACCGAGACGAGTGTGCGGAATGGGAGAGGTTTCATCCCATAGCGATGTCTGCACCTTTTCCGACGCAAGGGCCGACAGTGTCGTTTCACCGATGAAGTGGTTTGCACCTTCGGTCATGATCGGCACGACATGCGCGCCCGCGTCGACAAGTCGACGACAAACGTCGACCGCTTTGTACGCGGCGATTCCCCCGGTAACTCCGAGAACGATGCGACGGGATGTGAGGGTCATGCCCGCAGAACCGACAACAGGTCGGTCAGTCAGCCTCGGGTGCTTCGTCGATGGCCTCGGCCAATTCGACGGTTTCATCGATGCCTTCGACGACGTCCTCGAGGAGGAGTTCGGCGGGATCGACGCGCACGGGGATGATCTTGTCGGCCGAGATTTCCTCGAACGCAATCGAAAGCGGCTTGCGGGCGAGCGAGGTCACCTGCGGCGGAACATTCGAGCCCTGTCCTTCACCGAGTTGGTTGAAGTAGGCGTTGATCTGACGAGCGCGCTGCGCGCCGAGCGATACCAGTGTGAATCGCGAATCGACCTTCGAGAGAAGAACTTCGATTCGGGGGTTCACCATCGAGTCATGGATCTGGGCCACAGCACACCTTCGTTACGGATTGGGGACAGAAGACTTTCGGACTGAGAGCCCTGCTGAACGCCGCAGAACTGCCTCAGAGAAGAGGGGCAATGCTACCGCAGACACCCGCAAGGACCACATTGCTGGAAATCTCGGCGTGGGCGGAGAACGTCGCTAGGCCGAGCGATGCTCGGCAATGAGCCCTTCAACCTCGGCCACCGTGCGGTCGAGATCGTCGTTCACAATGCAAACAGCACCCAATCGACGGCCCTCGGCCAATTCCGCCTGGGCCACAGCAATACGGCGCTCCGCCTGTTCAGGAGGGTCTCCCCGACCCCGAAGGCGTTCGGCCTGGACCTCAGCCGACGGCGGCTCAAGGAGGATGAAGAGGCAATCGGGCACCCGTTGGAGGACCTGCGCGGCGCCCTGAACATCGATTTCGAGGATCACATCTCGACCATCGGCGCCGTCGGGCCAAGGTGTGCCGTAGAGATTGCCAAGGAATTCGGCATATTCGAGGAATCCGCCCTCGGTGGCGTGGGCTTCGAACTCTTCCCGGGTGCGCCAGACATAGGCGTCTTCGCGCTCGCTCGGCCGCCGTTCACGAGTGCTCCAGGATCGGGAAAGCCAAAGCTTCGGATCAGCAGCGACAAGTCGAGCGACGACGGTGCCCTTGCCTACTCCCCCTGGTCCGCAAACGACGATGATCACGAGCGTTGGGTCAGTTGCCGAACGCGGCCAAGAGGGCCTTGCGCTGCTGTTCACCGAGACCGCGCAATCGGCGAGTGTCGGCGATGCCGATCTCGGTCATGGCGCGTCGGGCCTTGACCTTGCCGACGCCCGGAAGCGATTCGAGAACCGCAAGAACCTTGATACCAGCAACAAGTTCATCGGTACCGGCAAGATCGAGAACTTGACGGAACGACAGTTCACCGGACTTCAACTTGTCCTTGACTACGGCTCGGGCTCGACGCGCTTCAGCGGCTTTCGCGAGCGCGGCCTGCCGTTGTTCTGGAGTGAGTACAGGAGGCTGCGGCATGGGCGAGACCATAGCCGTTGCCCTAAGGCCGTCGTCCGGGCCAGCCCCCGATCGGTCTAGGAAAGCGCTCCAGCAACCTCGGCGACGATCGAAATCGCTGCCGCAACGGGGTCGTCTGCGTGGGTGACGGCACGTCCGATGACCAGAACGTCAGCACCCGAAGCCATGGCCTCCGATGGCGTCGCTGGTCGCGCTTGATCGTTGGCACCTACTCCGGCGGGTCGAATTCCTGGCACGACCGTGACTAGGTGTGGCGCCAGTGCACGAACCGTTACAAGATCGCTGGCCGAACACACCAGTCCTCCGCACTGCGCATCGAGAACGATGCCGACTCGCTGTTCAAGCGCGTGCAGATCAGCCTGCTCACTCGTAAGCACGGTGATACCCAAACACGTCGGTGCGGGAAAACCTGCCGCCGATGCACCGTCGGCGACACCTTCGACTCCGGCTCGCAGATGGTCGACACCTGCTCGGGTGTGGACGGTGAGGTACGACACTCCGAGGGAACCCATCACTCGAGCTGCCTTATTCACCGTGGTGGGGATATCGAGAAGCTTCAGATCGGCAAAGACCGCAAAATCCTCGCCAATCATTGCTTCTATGGCCTCTGGGCCAGCGGCGCTGAAAAGCTCAAGCCCAACTTTGGCGACACCAAACCAGGGCTTCAGCGCATGTGCGATTCGGCGAGCAGTGACGATGTCGTCGACATCGAGTGCAAGCGCCAGACGTGAACGAATTGCTTCAGGGGCTCCGCTACTGAAATCAAACTCTTCAACGGGCATGGACGACTCCGACTAACTCGCTCACAGACCGAACCCCATGCCCGGAACACCACTCTTGAATTTCGCTCTGCACGCGAGCGACGCTTCGAGGATCAGCGAACGAAGCGGTACCGACTTGGATCGCGCTTGCACCAGCCATCATCAACTCGATCGCGTCGACACCACGCGCGACTCCGCCGACACCAATGATCGGAATCTCGGGATGCGCCGCGTAGACATCGTGTACCGCGCGCACTGCGACGGGGTGAATCGCTGGTCCGGAGAGTCCGCCACCGCCACCGCCCAGTCGGTAGGTGCGGGTTTCGGGATCGATCGCCATGGCAAGGACCGTGTTCACCAGTGTGACCGCGTCGGCACCTGCTTCGTGCGCTGCCTTTGCGATTGATGCAAGGTCAGAAACATTCGGACTGAGCTTCGCCCACATTGGACGTCCGCATACCGACGAAGCTTGAATCGCTTCGGCAGTTGTATGCGGCGCGTGGGCAAACATCCGGTTGCGATCGTGGTGATTCGGGCATGACACGTTGACTTCGACTGCAACGACTTCAGGTGGAGCGTCGCGCAACATCTCTGCCGCACGCGCGTAGTCGTCAATTGTCGAGCCCCAGATACTTGCAACGACAGTGGCGCCGGTGGCAATAACCGCAGGGAGCTCTTCTTCGAGCCATTTGCGAACGCCAGGACCTTGGAGTCCGACGCTGTTGAGCATGCCGGCAGGAGTTTCGTGAACACGCGGCGCAGCATTTCCAGCCCACGGTTCGGGATAGAGCGACTTCACCACGACTGCACCCAGCGAGGAAAGGTCGACATAGGCGCTGAGTTCGTCGCCGTGACCAGCGGTGCCTGATGCCGTCATCACCGGAGCGCGCAACGTGAGTGAACCCACAGTGGTCGTGAGATCGACTGATGCTCCGGAACGACGGCGGCCGGCCATTAGGAGGCTCCCCCGCGACGAACTCCCTGGTGATATTCCTGCAGGGGGCGGACCTCGAGCGGATGTTCAGCGCGGTCGGCCATTCCGTTGACTGCGGCGAGACCCGCAGCCGCAGTGGTGAGCAAGGGGATGTTGTACTTTCCGGCCGCGGCCCGAATATGCGCGCCATCGGCACGGGGACCACGACCCCGCGGCGAATTGACCACGAGGACAACCTCGCCACTTTCGATGAGATCAACTGCATCTTGACCGTCGGGCTCGCCGATCTTTGCAACCACCGTCGCGACGTCAATGCCATTGCGTGTCAGATGCTCTGCGGTACCGGAAGTCGCGGCAATTGAGAATCCGAGTTCGCGGAATCGTTGCGCCGTCTTCACGCCGACCTCTTTGTCGCGATCAGCAAGCGATAGAAACACTGTTCCTGATGTTGGAAGATTTGTGCCAGCAGCGAGCTGGCTCTTGGCGAAGGCGAGTCCGAAGGTGAGGTCGATTCCCATGACCTCACCAGTAGAACGCATTTCCGGGCCGAGCAACGCGTCGGCTTCGGGAAAGCGACTGAATGGCAGCACAGCCTCTTTGACCGCGATGTGATCGCCCTGCACCGGTTCAGACAACAATCCCTCGGCGCGCAGTTCGGTGAGCGTCGCACCGAGCATCACGCGGGCAGCCACCTTGGCCAACGGGACACCAGTGGCCTTTGCCACGAATGGAACGGTGCGGCTCGCACGCGGATTGGCCTCGATCACAAAGACCTGGCCGCTCTTTACCGCGTACTGGACGTTGAGCAATCCGATGACTCCAAGAGCGTCGGCAATGCGACGGCTGTAGTCAATCAATACCGCAATGGTTTCAGCAGACAGCGAATACGGCGGGATGACGCACGCAGAGTCGCCCGAGTGCACGCCGGCCTCTTCGACATGTTCCATGATCCCACCGATGACGAAATCGCCATTGGAATCGCGGATGGAGTCGACGTCGACCTCAGTGGCATCTTCAAGGAAGCGATCTACAAGCACTGGTCGTTCAGCCGAGAGTCCGCCTTCTTTACCGAGACTTCCGAACGTTGCGAGCTGCGCCATTGCAACCCGAAGACCTTCATCGTCGTAGACAATTTCCATCGCCCGGCCGCCGAGGACGTAACTCGGACGAACAAGAACCGGGTAACTGATTCGTGAGGTGATTGCCAGAGCTGCGTCGATATCGACAGCAGTGCCACCAGCCGGCTGCGGAATCTCGAGCCGTGCACACAGCGCGTTCCAGAGTTCGCGATCCTCGGCGGCGTCGATCGATGCCGGCGACGTGCCGGCGATTAGCTCAACGGGAAGCGTGTTCGACAGCTTGAGCGGAGTTTGGCCACCGAGCGACACGATGACACCAACCGGCTTTTCCGCCTCGATGACGTTCATAACGTCTTCATGGGTGAGCGGTTCAAAGTACAAACGGTCACTGGTGTCGTAATCGGTCGAGACGGTTTCCGGGTTGCAATTGACCATGATGGTTTCGAATCCGGCTTCGCGAAGTGCAAATGACGCGTGCACGCAGCAGTAATCGAATTCAATGCCCTGGCCGATTCGGTTCGGGCCAGACCCGAGGATGATGACCTTCTTGCGATCGGACGGTGCGACTTCGTCGGTGTCTTCCCATGTCGAGTAGTGATAGGGCGTTTTCGCATCGAACTCCGCGGCACATGTATCGACGGTTTTGTAGGTAGGAAGGACTCCAAGCTCCAATCGACGCGAACGAACCTCGTCGTCAGTGCGTCCCCACAACCACGCAAGTTGGGCGTCGGAGAAGCCCAACCGCTTCGCACGCTTCCAGCCTGCACGAGTTAGGTCATGGAATCCGACTTCAGCGAGGTGAGCACGCTCTTCGGTGATCGCAGACATCTGGTCAAGGAACCATGGATCGACCTTGGTGGCCGCGTAAACCTCTTCGATCGATTTGCCACGACGCAGTACGGCTTCGAGTTGGAAGATTCGTTCCGGAGTTCCGATGCACGCCTGAACAAGTAGATCGTCGACGGTCATGTCGTCGTAGGCCGCTTCGCCTGGATCGCAGTTGAGTCCAAGTCGTCCTTGCTCGAGCGATCGGAGTCCCTTTTGCAGCGACTCAGGGAACGTGCGTCCGATCGCCATTACCTCGCCAACCGACTGCATCTGCGTTCCGAGGACACCGCTGGTTCCTGGGAACTTCTCGAACGCCCAGCGCGGGATCTTCGTGACGACGTAATCGATGGTGGGCTCGAATGAAGCCGGCGTCATCTTGGTGATGTCGTTCGGGATTTCATCGAGCGTGTACCCAACTGCGAGCCGCGCTGCGATCTTTGCGATCGGGAAGCCTGTGGCCTTCGATGCAAGTGCTGACGAACGCGACACACGAGGATTCATTTCGATCACGACCATGTCGCCGTTCTCGGGATTCACGGCGAACTGGACGTTGGAGCCGCCCGTTTCGACGCCGACTCGGCGCATGACAGCAAACGCCGCATCACGCATGAGTTGGTATTCGTAATCGGAAAGTGTTTGTGCCGGAGCGACGGTGATGGAATCGCCGGTGTGAACACCCATGGGATCGAGGTTCTCGATCGAGCAAACGATCACGCAGTTGTCAGCGTGATCGCGCATGACCTCAAGTTCGTATTCCTTCCAACCGGCGATAGACGTCTCGATCAAAATTTCCGAGATAGGGCTGGACTCGAGTCCGTAGGCCGCGACCTTTTCAAACTCCTCCATGGTTGAAGCGATTCCGGTACCGCGACCACCGAGGATGTAGGCGGGTCGGATCACGCAAGGAAGACCAATGGATCCGACGACATTCATGGCTTCTTCAAATGTGTGCGCAGTTGCTGATTTCGGCGTGGCCAAACCGATTTCGGCCATTGCCTGCTTGAACAGTTCGCGATCTTCGGCGGTTGCGATTGCGAGCGCATCGGCGCCGATCATTTCGACGTTGTACTGCGCAAGCACTCCGGCTTCTTCGAGTGCCATCGCAAGATTGAGTGCCGTTTGTCCACCAAGCGTGGGCAACAGTGCGTCGGGTCGCTCTCGTTCGATGATCCGCGTGAGCACCTCGATGTCCAATGGTTCGATGTAGGTGGCATCGGCAAAGTCGGGATCAGTCATAATCGTCGCCGGATTCGAGTTGGCGAGTACGACTCGGTAGCCCTCTTGGCGAAGGATGCGACACGCTTGGGTGCCGGAATAGTCGAATTCACACGCCTGACCGATGACGATCGGGCCCGAGCCAATCAGCAGGATGGTTTCGATGTCAGTACGGCGAGGCATTAGTTGGTTCCCTTCACGGAATCCATGAGTTCATCGAACATGGTGAACAAGTACGCAGCATCGTGCGGACCCGGCCCCGCTTCGGGGTGGTACTGGACACTGAAGGCAGGCATATCGAGACTGCGGAGTCCTTCGACCACGCCATCGTTGAGATTTCGATGCGTGACTTCAACCTTTGGACCGATCGAACCGTCGTCGACTGCATAGTTGTGGTTCTGGCTCGTGATCTCGACTGCTCCGGTGTCGAGGCGGCAAACGGGATGGTTGCCGCCGTGGTGACCGAACGGAAGTTTGTAGGTGTCGGCACCAAGCGCGGTTGCCAATAACTGGTGCCCGAGACAGATGCCAAAGATCGGAACCTCGCCGAGCAATCCGTCGATGATTTGCGGGGCACCAACCACCGCTGCGGGATCACCAGGACCATTCGAAAGAAACACGCCATCGGGATTGCGAGCGAGGATCTCGGAGGCTGGTGTGTCGGCAGGAACCACTTCGACCGTTGCGATGCCCGAGAGATGACGAAGGATTGTGGTCTTGATGCCAAAGTCGTAGGCCACGACTCGCTTAGGAATTCGACCATCGGTGCCGGTGAAGGCGAACTCGTACGGTGATGCACATGTCACCAAGCCGACAAGATCGACGCCACTCGTTCCGTGTTCGGCCTTTGCTGCGGCCAGAAGTGCTGACTCAGATGCGGTGCCAAACGCACCGGGCATCGCACCGAGGTCTCGGATGTGACGCGTGAGTCGACGTGTGTCGATGCCCGCGATGCCAGGCACACCGGCCTTCTGCAGGAACGACTGGAGGTCACCCTCGGCACGCCAGCTGCTACGGCGGCGAGCCATGTCGCGAATGATGATGCCGCGTGTGAATGGTCGACGCGATTCGTCGTCGGATGAAGTGACGCCGTAGTTCCCAATATGCGGATAGGTGAACGTAATGAGCTGACCGGCATAGGAAGGATCGGTGATGATTTCCTGATAGCCCGTAAGTGCCGTGTTGAATACAACCTCACCTGACGTAATGCCATCGTCGCGTCGGGCGCCGATCGCTTCACCTTCAAACACAGTGCCGTCGGCAAGAACCAACAGCGCTTCTTCGATACCGCTCATCGTTGTGCCTCTCCGTCGAACACAGTCGGGACGCCACACAGAAGCGTGTAGCAGACTTTGCCGCGCACGACGCGCCCTGCATAGGGCGTGTTGTGGGATTTACTTGCAAGTGCTGCAGGGTCGACGGTCCATTCGAGCGCCGGATCGAAGATCACAAGATGCGCAGGCGCGTCGGCCTCGATTGTTCGGCCATGGATGTCGTCGATGCGCGCGATTGATGCTGGATTCCAGGACATCTTCGCCATGAACTCAGTCAACGTGAGGATTCCGGGTTCGACTAACTCGGTGATTCCGAGGGCGAGCGCGGTTTCGAGACCGAGCATTCCGCACGGGGCGTGATCAAACGGAGCTTCCTTGACGTCGGCGGTGTGCGGAGCATGATCGGTTGCGATGGCATCGATCGTGCCGTCGGCGAGACCGGCCTTTACGGCTGCGACATCTTCTGCGCTGCGCAGAGGAGGATTCACTTTGAACACCGGGTCGTATGAGGCGACTTCAGCATGAGTGAGTGTGAAGTGATGTGGAGTTGCTTCCGCTGTGACGTTGAGGCCACGGGCCTTTGCATCGCGCACCAACGCGACTGCCCCAGCGGTGGACAGATGTTGAAAGTGCACTGCCATTCCGGTGAGCCGTGAAAGTGCAATGTCGCGAAAGACCATGAGTTCTTCGGCTTCGGCAGGAATACCGGGGATGCCGAGACGGCTTGACCACTCGCCTTCGTGCATGTGACCGCCATGGCTAAGGGCCTCGACCTCGCAATGCTGAGCGAGCACAACAGACTCAGGCAAACCTGAGGCGTATTCGAGCGCCCGACGCATGAGGCGGTCGTCCTGCACGCCACACCCATCGTCGGTGAAGATCCGAACACCCGCCGCAGCCAGTTCGGCCATGGGTGAAAGCGCATCACCTTCGCGAGCGATCGTGATGGAACCTGAGGATCGAACGTCGCACAGGCCCGCAGCGATTCCAGCATCAAGCACCTGACGAACGACCGCAACCGAATCAATGGTCGGTTCGGTGTTGGGCATGGCAACAATTGCGGTGTAACCGCCAAGTGCCGCAGCCCGGCTTCCAGTCTCAATCGTTTCGGCTTCTTCACGACCGGGTTCGCGCAGGTGGGTGTGGATGTCGACGAACCCGGGAGCAACCACGCATCCGGCGGCATCAATAACCGGGGCATCGACCAGACCAAGAGCCTTGAGATCAAGTCCGGTTCCGACTGCAGCGATTGTTCCGTCGGGGCGAACTGCAACATCGGCGATTCGTTCACCGGTGCGGTCAACGACAAGACCGCCGGTGATGATCCATCCTGCTGACTCGGACACTGTTGCCTTTCGATCGGTTGCGTTCAGTTGCTCAGACATCGGCTTCGCCTCCCCATGTGGTTCCGCTTCCGAGAAGCAGGAACAAGACCGCCATGCGAACAGCGACCCCGTTGCGAACCTGATCGACGATCACGGTGTTCGGGTGGTCAGCCACCGCAGCGTCGATTTCGACGCCGCGGTTCATGGGGCCGGGATGCATGATCAGCGCGTGATCAGGGAGCAACTCGGCACGCTTTTCATTGAGACCGAACCTGTTGCTGTATTCGCGGATAGTGGGGATGAGAGCTTCAGTCATGCGTTCGCGTTGCATGCGCAGCAGGTAACAGACATCGACCGTCGGCAACACTGCGTCGATATCGGTACTGATCTTGACCGGCCAGCCCTCAAGGCTGGGTGGCAGCAGTGTTGGTGGCGCGACAAGCGTGACGTCGGCGCCGAGAGCGGTAAACGCCGCAACGTTGCTACGCGCAACTCGCGAGTGGCGAATGTCGCCGACAATGGCGATGTGCTTGCCGGCGACGTCGCCGAAGCGTTGCCGGATCGTGTAGCAATCCAGCAGTGCCTGCGTGGGGTGTTCATGCCAACCATCGCCAGCATTGATCACTGCACTGGTCGCCCACTGCGCAACCTGGCGAGGCACGCCCGCCGAGGCGTGGCGGACAACAATCGCGTCGACTCCCATTGCTTCGATGGTTTCGATGGTGTCTCGCAGCGATTCGCCCTTCTTGACCGAAGAGGTACTGACACTGAAGTTCATGGTGTCGGCCGAGAGTCGCTTCGCTGCAGTTTCGAAGCTAAGGCGAGTGCGGGTTGAGTCTTCGAAGAAGAGCGACACCACCGTGCGACCGCGAAGTGCAGGCACCTTAGGAATGGTTCGTTCGCTGACCTCGACAAAGGAATCCGTGAGCGTCATGACTTCGTCGATGCCCGCTGCGACGTCGGGGCCAAGGTCGGCGATTGAAAGAAGATTGCGCATGCGGCCGTGTCGGGGGTTTGTGACTGGTCGGCTCACTTGACCATCTCCCCGAGGTCGACCCCGTCGGCGGTGACGTCGACTGCTTCGTCGCGCCGCGTGGGGAGGTTTTTGCCTACGAAGTCCGGCCGGATCGGAAGTTCTCGGTGGCCGCGATCAACCATCACGGCAAGCTGCACTGCTCGGGCCCGGCCGTAGTCGGAGAGCGCATCGAGAGCGGCACGAATCGTGCGGCCGGTGAAGAGAACATCGTCGACTAACACCACCGTGCGGCCATCGAGGTCGCACGGAATGTCGGTGACGGTTTCCGGTAAGACCGGGCGGAGACCAATGTCGTCTCGATAGAAGGCGACATCGAGGCATCCGAGGGGCACCTCGGAGCCTTCGATGAGTTCAAGCGCTTTACACAACCGGGCCGCCAGGGGAACTCCCCCAGTCTGCAGACCGATCACGACAACATCGTCGAGTCCTTGGTTGCGCTCGATGATTTCGTGAGCCATCCGCTTGGTGGCCCGCTGCATGTCATCAGCGCTCATAACCCGGGTCCGGGCAACAAAAACGCCCCCATATGGGGGCGTCAAGCGTCGTTCGCGTTCAGCCACGTTCGTGGTCCTTCCTGTCCGTCCGGGCCTCACGGGACCCGCTTCACGGTCAGGGAGAGAGTATATCGCGAGTTAGCGCACTGCGCCTGCGACTGCTGAGAGCACGCCATTTACATAGCGACTGCTGTCGTCAGTGCTGTAAGACTTAGCCAGTTCAACCGCTTCGGAGATCACCACAGCAGTTGGAACATCGGGCCGGTGCATGAGCTCGTACGTAGCCAAACGAAGGATCGCTCGGTCGAGGGCCGGCATTCGATCGACGTCCCAATTGCGCGCATGAGAAGCGATCACTGCGTCGAGGTCGTCCTGGTTCTCCCCCACCCCAACCACGAGTTGGGCAGCGAACTCGTCGGGGCCCACGGGCAACGATGCAAGAACGTCAGCGATGGCGTCGCCCTTCATCTCGGTTTCGTAGAGAAGGTGAAACGCGCGCTCACGGGCGTCGTGTCGATTGGTTGTGTTACCGAGGTCGTCGCTCACGCCCGGGTCAGATATTCGCCGGTACGGGTATCGACCTTGACGCGATCGTTGGGTTCGACAAACAGCGGGACCTGAATCACAAGGCCAGTTTCAAGCGTTGCGGGCTTGCGAGCACCTGAAACGCGGTCACCCTGAATGCCGGGTTCAGTCTCGGCGATGTTGAGCTCGACGGCCGCAGGCAGTTCAACCCCAACGATTTCGTCGCCGTACATCTTGAGTACCGCTTCGCCGTTCTCCACGAGATAGTTCGAGGCGTCGCCGAGCGATGCCGGCCCCACGTTGAGCTGGTCGTAGGTGGAGTTGTCCATGAAGACGTAGTCGTCGGCTGAGCGGTAGAGGAACTGCATCTCTCGCTTGTCGATCATTGCCCGCTCGACCTTTTCGCCGGCACGGAAGGTGCGTTCGACCACGGCTCCGTTGCGGGCGTTCTTGAGCGTGGTGCGCACGAATGCGCCGCCCTTGCCCGGCTTCACATGCTGGAACTCGACGATTTCGAACAGCACGCCTTCGATGTCGAGGGCCATCCCGTTCTTGATGTCATTGGTGGTGATGGTGGGCATGAGGGCCTTCCTGATCCGAGACCGTGACGTGGGTCAGGGAGTCGGTGACTTCGTTGTGTGAGTGAGGGGTCGACACCCATCGGGGGTGACGACGACGCTGTCTTCCATTCGGACCCCGCCGTGCGCCGGGAGGTAAACACCCGGTTCGACGGTGACGACGTCGCCGATGCAGAGCGTATCAGCGCTTGTCCCGGCGACTCTCGGCGCCTCGTGGATGTCGAGACCCACCCCGTGCCCGGTTCCATGCGTGAACGATTCGGCCCAACCCGCCTGAGCGATGATCGCTCGGGCGGCGGCATCGACCTCGCTGGTGGCAACACCCGGACCAACGGCCCCAACCCCAGCCTCATTGGCGGCGGTGACGACTTCGAGCATTCGCTTGCATGTGTCGTCGACCTCGCCAATCGCGACGGTTCGGGTCATGTCGGAGCAGTACCCGTCGACGATGCAGCCGAAATCGAGGACTACGAGATCGCCTTCCTGAAGGCGCCGATCGGTAGGGCGCGCATGGGGCATCGCTCCGTTGGGACCAGAGGCGACGATGGTCTCGAAGCTTGTGCCTGAGGCACCAAGGCGTCGCATCGCCGAATCAAGAGCAAGCGCGAACTCCGATTCGGTGAGTCCGTCGAGAAGACTTGATCGCCGCTCAGCGAGCGCAGCATCGGCGATTGCCGCAGCCAGTTCCATCCGGGCCAACTCGGCCGCATCTTTCGATCGTCGAAGCGCTTCTACGAACCCCGTCGTTGCAACGATGTCATGGCCGCTCAACCAGTCGTCGGCATAGCGGCGTTGCGCTGACCACGTGATGTGGTCGGCTTCGAGGCCAATGCGCTTTGCGTTCGTGACCGTCGAGCCGAGTACCTCGCGTTGGGCAGTTGAGGTGATCTCGAGACGACAGGGAGCGTTGGATGTCGAGAGTTGATCGGCAGCCTGTTCGGTGTAGCGACCATCGGTCACCAACACCATGTCGTCAGAGGTAACAACCACGACGCCCGCACTGCCGGTGAAACCGGTGAGATAGCGGATGTTGCTGGCCGCAGTGAGCAGCAGTGCATCGATTTCCGCATCGGCCAGTGCAGCACGTAGCCGACTGACTCGATCAGCGACAAGCACCGGGGGCAGCGCGCCGAATCGATCTGCGATCGAAACTGCTGAGGAAGCAGCAGCCACGTTGGTCACTTCAGCAGAGTTGCCACGGCGTCGACGGCCAAGCGGTAACCGTCGCCGCCAAAGCCAGCGATGGTTCCGGTTGCCACCGGGGCAACCACAGAAGTCTTGCGCCATTCCTCGCGCGCTGCCGGGTTCGAAAGATGCAGTTCGATGATTGGACCTTCGAAAGCAGCAAGTGCGTCGTGGAGCGACCATGCGTAATGCGTGAACGCACCTGGGTTGAAAATGATTGCCGCGCAACGACGACGCGCGCCGTGGATGGCGTCGACGAGTTCTGACTCGGCGTTGGACTGCAAGTGTTCGATTGTGAGCCCATGTGCTGACGCGGCAGCGGTTGCTGTCGCGACGTGCTCGGCCAACGTTGCAGTGCCATAGATCTCGGGCTCTCGGTCGCCGAGAAGGTTGAGGTTTACCCCAGAAAGCAACAGGACAATGGGAGCGTTCGACATCAGCGGTCTCCTTCGATTCGGATCGCATTGATTGAGTCTTCGATAAGCGAAACGTCGACTCCGGTCACTGATTCAACTCCGTTGGGTCCATCGAGAACGAAGGTAATTCCGTCGAGCGCTTTTTTGTCTCGACCCATCAGCGCAATGAGTTCAGAATTTTCAAGACCAATTGGGACTGTGAGCGGCAAGTCATAGGCGCCCACGACGCGGCGGTGTTCGGCAACACGATCTTCGTCGATGCGACCCAAACGCAACGCCAGTTCCGCAGCAAAGATCAGGCCTATCGCAACCGCTTCACCGTGACGGAGATCGTGATCGCCGGCGATTTCGATGGCATGAGCCAACGTATGCCCGTAGTTCAGCGTTGCGCGAGCGCCGCCTTCTCGTTCATCGCTTGCAACTACGGCAGCCTTTATAGCGACGCAGGCCGCAACCTGTTCGTCGATCGGCAGTGCGTCGAGGCCTTCACCACCGAGGAAGTGGTACTTCGCGATTTCGCCGAGTCCGCAGCGGTACTCACGCGGAGGCAACGTCGACAACAATCCGGTATCGCACACAACTCCTGATGGCTGCCAATACGCGCCAATCAGATTCTTGCCTTCAGGAATGTTCACACCGGTCTTGCCACCGATGGCCGCATCGACCTGACCCACAAGCGTGGTTGAAACGTGAACAACCGGAACGCCGCGGTGGTACGAAGCTGCGGCGTAGCCGGCAGTGTCGGTAACGATTCCCCCACCAACGGCAACAACGCAATCAGCGCGGGTCAGGCCCCACTGGGCAAATTGCCGACAAAGCGACTCGACGGTGGCCATCGATTTCGATTGTTCACCATTGCCCATCGTGAACACCTTGTGTTCGCGTCCGGGGTCTACCTCGATACCGAGACCTTCTTGAGTGACGATCGCGACACGCTTCGCCCGATCAGGAATGACTCGTGAAAGTTCAGACCGAACGCCATCGCCAACGAGAACTTCATAGGAACGATCAGCGAGCTGAACGGGAACGACAATCATTGAGCATCGACCTCGTTCACACTGCGAACGATGGTTCCAACCACAGCGGCAATCGGAGCCGTGCAATCGACGGTGATGTCGGCAACTTCGCTATAGAGCGCTACACGATCGGTTTCCATTTGCGTCAATGTTGCCCGGGGGTCGTTCGCAAGTGCGGGACGGTGGGTTCCACGCGAGGTGCGGCCGACCAGCACATCGACAGGCGCCCGCATCCAGACCACCGTGCCTGACTCGCGAAGGCGATCTCGGGTAGAGGAACTCAGCACCGAGCCTCCGGCGGCGGCAATCACAGATGGGACGGGAGAAGCCAGTAAATCGGCCATGGCTTCGGCCTCGATGTCACGAAACGCAGCCTCACCATCGGTAGCGAAAATCTCCGTGACAGCTCGACCGGTTCGAGCGACGACCTCGTCGTCGGAGTCAACAAATGGCCGCGAAAGTTCTTTGGCGACGCGACGCCCAACAGTGGATTTGCCCACGCCCATCATCCCGATCAGCACGATGTGAGCCGAACGAGATGAGGCGGAGATCACGATTTAGGCGCGTCGGCGCCGTCGGCGAACGCCTGTCCAGCGTCCCAGTTGAGCGGGGTCGCCTCGGGATCAAGCGCCGAGTCAGTGTCGATACGCGCGGTTTGTTCACGGACTTGAGTGATGAACGTGTCGTGGTTTCGAACAAATTCTTGTAATGAGTCGCCACCAAACTTGCGGAGGCATTCGCTGGCCAGCACAAGTGCGGCCATTGCTTCGGCGACAACACCCATGGCCGGCACTGCGGTGACGTCAGTGCGTTCACGGAACGACACGCCCGCTTCTTTCGTGGCGGTATCAACTGTGGCGAGTACCGGACGGTTGAGCGTGGCAAGGGGCTTCATTGCGACGTGTGCGACAAGGACTTCACCAGTCGACATTCCACCCTCGATGCCACCAGCGTTCGCACTGGTTCGGCGATAGGTCGAAGCAGCTTCGTCCCAGACGATGGGGTCGTGCGCTTCGGAACCTGGTCGACTAGCGACGTCGAAGCCGTCGCCGATCTCAACGCCCTTCACTGCTTGGATCGAGAGAAGTGCCTGAGCAAGAAGGCCGTCGAGACGACGATCCCAATGCACGTGACTACCAAGCCCGAGGGGCACGCCATGGGCGACCACTTCAACAACACCGCCGAGGGAGTCACCCGCTTTCTGCGCGGCTTTGATCTCGGTGATCATCGCGGCTTCGGCAGCAGCGTCGAGACAGCGAACCTCGGAGTCATCGACCGGCGCGAATCCGCCTGCTTCAGGCCGAGCGGTCGTCGACGCACGCACTGGGCCGAGGGCAATGACGTGAGAACCAACTTCGGTCCCCACATGAGAAAGAAGTGCTTTCGCAACCGCACCTGCGGCAACGCGGGCCGCTGTCTCGCGGGCCGACGCGCGCTCAAGAACATTTCGGGCATCGTCGAACGCGTACTTCTGCATACCGGTGAGGTCGGCATGACCCGGACGCGGTGTGGTGAGTTTCTGAGAGGTTTGCCCAGGATGGGGCGACATCTCTTCGGTCCACTTCTTTTCCCACTCGCTGTTGCCAATCTCGATGGCAACCGGAGATCCGAGGGTTAGTCCATGACGAACGCCAGCAAGGATGGTGACCTCGTCAGCCTCGAACTTCATTCGGGGGCCACGACCAAAGCCGAGTCGGCGACGAGCCAGCTCGTTTCCAATTTGGTCGACAGTGATGGGCAAACCAGACGGAAGTCCCTCGATGATGACGACGAGGGCCTTGCCATGGGATTCACCGGCGGTCAGATAACGCAGCACCAGTCCAATCTACCGGCGGTTCCTGCCCTCCCCCGAGCCAGTTTCCCCAAACGCTCGATTCAGCCCACGAGCGCGCGGCTCGCGAGGACAGTGACGAACGTGCCCATCGCCAGAAAAGGGCCAAACGGGAATGGCTGGTTGCGCCCACGGACAACAAGGAGAGCGATCCCTCCGAGAGTGCCAACTGCGAATCCGATAAGGAAAACCCACAGCACGAGGATGACCACCTCGAGCGACGAGCCCGCTTGGAACCCGACCATCAGCCCGAGGACTGCTGCGAACTTCACATCTCCGAAACCCATGCCTTGGGGCGAGATCAGATGGGCCACGAGCAGAACGCCAAATGCGATGACGGCTCCGAGAACTGCATAACGAACTCGAGCACTCTCGCCTTCGCTCACGGAGAGGATCACCACGAGAACGAGACCGATCGCCAGGGTGGGCAACACGACGATGTCAGGAAGTCGGTATTCGGTGAAATCGATGGCGCTCGCCAGGAGTAACGCAGCGAAGCCAGCGAGGTAGGCAAGAAGTTCAAGCCATGATGCATCTGCGAATCGCCATCCCAAGAGAACAAACATGGCGAGGGTGAGCGACCCAACCACGATCGTTCGCTGCGAAACTCGAGGGGTCTCCGAAGGTTGAAAGAGCGGACGCTCGGTAACGAAGGTCTCGGACAATCTTGAGATCAGGACACCGCATGGAAGAGCGAGAACGATGCACACGAGAAGTCGGATCGTGTCCATCGGTGCCACTCAGTCCAATTGACTGGCTACAGAGGCCAGCATCACATCGATAGGGGCATCAACCCCGGTCCAAAGTTCGAACTGCACTGCAGCTTGGTGAGCAAGCATTGCAACACCATTGGCAACAGAAGCCCCTTGGGCGCGCGCAGTTGCGATCAGTGGAGTCTCGAGCGGCTTGTAGACGATGTCGACCAAGATCTGGCCTTCGTGCAGTACCGATGCATCGAAGGGAACATCGTTTGGTCCGGGGTCGCCCATCCCGACAGAGGTCGCATTTACCACGAGGTCAGCGTCGGCAAGATCCGAATGCGCACCCTCGAGAGCGACAACCTCGCCACGGTCGCCCGCAAGTGCCGCAGCGCGCTCAGCGCGGCCCAATGTGCGATTCACGACGACGATTTCAGACGCGCCTGCATCGGACAAAGCGAGGATGATTGAACGAGCAGACCCGCCTGCTCCTAGAACGACGCATCGCTTTCCGCTCGGATCGAAAGAGAACCCGTGTTTCAGCGAGCGAACAAAACCTTCACCGTCGGTGTTGTGGCCGGTGAGTAGTCCCCCGTGATTCACAATGCAGTTCACCGCGCCGAGGCGCTCTGCTGTGGGCGAAAGCTGGTCGGCACAAGCCGCAGCACTTTCTTTGTGCGGCATCGTGATGGACAGACCTGCGATACCCAAAGCACGGACCCCAGCGAACGCATCTGGCAGTCCCGCTGAAGCCACTTCGAGAGCGACATAGGTCCAGTCGAGCCCAGCAGCCTCGAACGCAGCGTTCATCAGGGTTGGCGAAAGCGAATGACGAACAGGATCGCCAATAACTGCCGCTAACCGAGTGGTACCAGTTGGCGACATCAGAAGACCCCTCGAGCTTTTGCATCGGCCACGGCTCGATTGAAGTCAGTCAGATTGTTAGTGAAGTAGTGGCGACCGTCTTTGTCAGTAAGCACATAGAACAGCCAATCACCTGGAGCGGGATTCAACGCGGCGTTTATTGACTTCTGGCCCGGCGAATTGATCGGAGCGGGCGGAAGACCCTTTTTCAAGCGCGTGTTGTAGGGAGAATCAACCTTCAGGTCGGTGTTGGTGAGATTCGTCTTGCGCTGCTGAATGGCATAGAGCACCGACGCGTCGATGCCAAGTGTTTCGCCGCGAGCCAGGCGGTTGTAAATCACTCGAGCGATCTTGGCGCGATCCTCGTCAACCTTTGCTTCCGACTCAACAAGTGACGCAACGATGAGAGCTTCATAGGGCGAGATGGACTTTGTTCCAGCCACACCCTTCAGCTTGGCGGTTGCATCGGGAAGACCTTCGGCCTTTGAGACGCGATCGAACGCTGCGGTCATCTGATCGATAAGTTTCTGCGCGTTTCCAACGTCTTGTTGCGCAATTTCATACGTTGCCGGAAAGAGAAACCCTTCGATGTTCGTTGATCCAGCAGGTTGCAACGACGGATGCGTGTTGGTCAACGCAGCATCAAGCGCGGCTGGGTCCATCGTGGGGAACTTTTCGAGCGCGAGTTTCTTAAACTCCGAAACCCACAAGCCTTCACGCACCAGGAATGAAACCGTCGTCGGCGGAGGCGGACCCGCTTTCAGAATGTCGACAACCTCGCCCATGGGGCTGTTCACACGCAGACCCTCATACTTGCCGGCCTGAAACGGATCGCCACCCTTCCATTTCACGTACCACTCGAAAACCGTCGCGCTCGAAACAATCTTCTTCTCGGCAAGCGATGTCGCGATCTGCGAGGTCGTCTCGCCCTTCGCGATGCTGAAGGCGACTTCTTCGCCTGGCGAACCTGGATCAATCTTTCCTTTGACCCAAAAGCCAACTGCCGCGATGAAAAGTGCAAGGACGATCAGCGGCACACCGATGAGTAGGGCCCATCGGCCGCCTCCACCGCTTCCGCCGCCACCTTTCACGGCGACGAAATCGTCATCGCCGCCATTGTTTGCTGCAGTTGGAGCAGAAGCGGCTGCAGGGACAGATCGAGGTACCGGTGTCTCTGCCGACGACGAAGGCCCCGCCGGGGAAGGCGACTCCGACGAAGCCTGAGGCGCTGAGGGCTCAAGCCCGAAAAGTTCGAACGGATCTGGTTGTTCGGGCACGGCTCGCTCTGTGTGTCGTGGTTAGGAATCGGTTTGCGCAACTCGGCGGTCGAGCCAAGCCTGCAGCATCACCGCAGCAGCGACTTGATCGACCATTTGGCGCTGGGAACGTCCCGACACCTCACCCTCCTGCAGTAGGCGGGTGGCCGTCACCGTGGTGAGTCGCTCATCGTAGGGAACGACCGGGAGTGATGTGGCCGCGACCAGTTCTTCAATCTCTGAAAGAACCAATAGGGCTGCGGGCCCTTCCGAACCATCAAGCGATAGAGGCAGGCCCACCACAAGCGTATCGACCTCCCATTCCGCCGCAATCCCAAGGATTTTCTGGTGATCGGTCGAATGATCGGCAGACCGTTGCACCGTTTCTAGTGGGGACGCCACCGACCCTGAAGAAAGCGCAATACCGATGCGCCGCTCACCAAAATCGATCCCGAGGGCTCGCACTAGGAGCGAACCGCCGCCCGAACAAGATCAAGGGCCTCGTCGAGTGCTTCGGGATCTTTGCCTCCGGCTACCGCGAGATCGGCGCTCTTACCGCCACCACCTTTGACCTTCTTGGCCGCATCGGCGATGAGTTCGGATGCATTGAGGCCCGAGTCAGCAGCAACAGCGGCCACGATCGTTACACCGCCACCGTCTGGCGCGGTACCGAGAACAACGGCCTTGATGCCGGCGCGGTCACGCACAGCAACCGCGAGGTCTCGGACTCCGTCGCGGTCGAGTCCGTCGACACGAGCGATGACGATGCCGTCGACAGCTTGTTCGGCGAGTTCACCGGAACGACCTGCAGCAGCCTGTCGCTCAAGATCGCGGATTCGAGTGCGAAGGTCTTTCACTTCAGCAACACGGCGTTCGACAGCATCGACAAGTTCGTCGGTGGCAACACCCATCGCATCGGCCGCAGCCTTGATGCGTCGCTCGTCTTCACGAAGTCGCTCAAGAGGACCCAAACCCGAAACTGCTTCGATCCGTCGAATATTCGAACCGATAGAGGCTTCGCTGATGATCTTTACCGGGCCAATATCGCCA
The DNA here is from genome assembly GCA_044339605.1 of Acidimicrobiales bacterium. Classification (GTDB taxonomy): domain Bacteria; phylum Actinomycetota; class Acidimicrobiia; order Acidimicrobiales; family Acidimicrobilacustridaceae; genus Acidimicrobilacustris. Next base: position 12,932 of record JBIIVE010000010.1, on the reverse strand, counting down.
AGTGCTTTGACATGCGTACCGCCGCACAACTCGGTGGAATGCGGGCCAGCTTCGAGAACCTTGACGACATCTCCGTACTTGTCACCAAAGAACGCAATGGCGCCTATCTCTTCGGCTTTGTCTTTTGTGGTCTCGTAATGACGAGCTGGCGTGTTGGCGAGAATGTCTGCGGCAACGAGATCTTCGATCGCGAAAATTTCGTCGTCACTCAATGCTTCGTAGTGAGAGAAATCGAAACGAAGGCGGTCGGGACCAACAAGTGACCCTTGCTGTTTCACATGGTCGCCAAGGGTTTCACGCAATGCCCAGTGGAGCAGGTGCGTTGCGGTGTGATTGCGTTTGATGGCGTCACGACGTTCACCGTCGATGACCGCAGTAACGGTTTGACCAACTTCGATATCGCCTTCAAGAACTTCGAAGCGGTGGCGCACAACGCCGGGTGCGCCATAGACCGTTTCAACGATTCGAGCACGACCAGTAGGCGAAGTGATCACACCGGTGTCGCCAACCTGTCCGCCTGATTCTGCATAAAACGGCGTGTGATCGAGAACGAGGGAATCGTCAGTAACCGCAAGAACATTCGCGTCGATGGCGTACGAATCGTCGCCGAGGAAATGGGTAGAGCCATGCTCAGCCGAAACGGCGGCGAACACTTCGACGCTTTCGCCGCCCGCACCCTTACGGGCATCCTTGGCCCGCTGACGCTGTTCGGCCATTTCGGTGGCGAAGCCGTCTTCGTCGACATCGTGACCACGTTCGAGCGCGATTTCGCGAGTGAGTTCGAGAGGGAAACCATGCGTGTCGTGCAAGAGGAACGCGACGGAGCCGCCGATGGTTGCGCCGGGACCGAGTCGATCGAGTTCTGTGTCGAGCAGCGCCGTGCCGGACTTAAGCGTTGCCCGGAATCGTTCTTCTTCGCGCGCCACAACGGTGCGAACGAAGTCTTGCTGCTTCACGAGATCGGGATAGGCCTCGCCCATGACTTCGACAGTGGTGTCGACAAGCGTCGGCGTGACGAGATCAGCGACGTCGAGCAGGTACGCCTCGCGCACCGCTCGACGAATGATCCGGCGCAGCACATAGCCGCGGCCTTCGTTGGAGGGAAATACGCCGTCGCTCACGAGGAAACTCATGGTTCGTGCGTGCTCGGCGAGAATTCGAAGCGAGATATCGGAACGCTCCCCTGCACCGAGGCGCGTATTGGTAACACGCTGTGCAGTTTCTACGAGCGGAGCGAGAACATCAGTTTCAAAAACAGAATCGACACCTTGGAGCACACCCAGGATTCGTTCAAGACCAGCGCCGGTGTCGATGTTCTTCTTTGGCAGCTCGGTGTCGTGACCATCGGTATCGCGAGCGAACTGCATAAACACGAGATTCCAGATTTCAAGGAAACGTTCGTCGCTACCAGATGCGGGCCCACCCTCGGGCCCGTATGCCGCACCCTTGTCGACGTAAATCTCTGAGCAGGGACCACACGGTCCGGGAGGGCCGCCGGGAGGGCCCCACCAGTTGTCGGCATCGAGGAATTGAATGCGGTCGGGATGCACGCCGACCTCGTCGCGCCAAATATCGGCAGCTTCCTGGTCGGTCAGATGGCAGGTGACCCAAAGAAGTTCGGGATCGATCCCAAACAAATTGGTGACCATGTCCCAGGCCATCGGGATGGCCTCGTGCTTGAAATAGTCACCGAATGAGAAGTTGCCGAGCATTTCGAAGAACGAAAGGTGTCGGGCATCGCGGCCGACTTCTTCTAGATCGGAATCCTTACCGCCGGCGCGCACGCACTTTTGCACCGTTGTCGCCCGATTGAACGGGGGCTGTTGCTCGCCAAGGAAGTACGGCTTGAATGGGACCATGCCGGCAACGGTGAAGAGGAGGTCCGGATCATGTGGAATGAGGCTGGCCGAGGGAACAATCGTGTGACCTCGGGCCTCGAAGAACGAGGTGAAGGCACGGCGCAACTCGTTCGCAGTCATCGGATTCATGGTGTGCTCAGCCTAATGACTGGCAACCGCGCTGACCGATTCAGTGTGTCGACGCAGAACCTGACGGATCGTCTTTTTCCCAGGGTGCTGCTCCGGGATCGTCGAAGGCGAGTGGACCAATGATCTTGAAGCCTTCACCGTCGTCGATGAATCGAGCTTCAGAGGGGCGGGGTGGCGAAGGCTTGAGTGTTTCGGAATCGATCTCGAAGGTGACCCCGTTGCGGGCGCGTTGCCGATTCGAGAGGAGGAGCTCAATCGTGACCCCCACGATGAGCCCAACAACGATCACAAGGACGGCTACGGCCACATCCGAGTGTAACCTCGTCGAATAATTTCTGTGCGGCTAAAACAACTAAAGACAAACGTGGACCGAAACTGGCCCTAGCCAGCGAAAATTGACTCTGATTCAGGACTCGCCTGGGCCCCCTTCTCCCGGCGCCGGGCGAGAATGGTCGCCCCAGCACCAAGGAGAAGAAGAATCAGACCCATGGCCGCAAACGGCACAGCTTCATTCGAGCCCGTGTAGGGCAGGGCCGAACTGGGCGGGGTCTCCGGTTCATCCGGAACCACCGATGCCTCTGGAGTTACAGAGACCGAGACCGACGGTGCTGCCGACCCGGCCGCGTTCGTTGCTGTCACTCGATAAAGGACACCAACGCCGTTCGAAAGCGGAGCATCGGTCAACGATGTGCCCGAGGTCGTTGCGACCGTCTGCCAAGTGAGTCCGCCATCGAGCGAACGCTCAACGAGATAGCTCACGGGACTGCCACCATCGTTGGTCGACGGCGTCCATGTGACAGTTGCCGAGCCATCACTCGGAGTCACCGCCGGAATACCCGCGGGACTCGGAGGATTCGAGGCAAATGCGTTGACTTCGGTCCATGGGCTATCGCCGACCACAGAATAGGACTGCACTCGGAACCAGTAACGCGTTCCTGGCTGCAGGCCCGTAATCGTCAGCGAGGTTGCATCGACGAGACCGGAACCAGATGGCGACAACAACCCTGTCACCACATAGTTCGTACCGAGTGATGTCAACTGTGGCGAATCTCCCCCTTGGCCTGCGCCCGACGCAGTCGACGACCTCGACATCAAACGGCTCGATGGAGCAATAGCGAACACGTCAGGCCCAAGCTGAATCGTGTCGGTCCACGTCGATCCGTTCAACGATTGCTCGAGTCGATAACCGACGATTGCGGTGCCACCGTCATCGACCGGCGAGGCCCATTGCACCGTGACCTGACCTGGAGCACTTTGCGTGGTCAACGCTGCCGGCACTGTGGGCGGAGCGACCGGAGCTGCCGTCACCCACACGCTTGCTGCACCAGTACCAGCGACGTTGATCGCACGAGCTCGGAACACGTAGGCGATGCCATTCGTTAGACCGGTCACCGTTGCCGATGGTGTCGCGGAGGTCGGACCACTCAGCCACGTACGCCCACCATCACGGGAAAGTTCAACGACATAGCTCGTGATGTTTGCGCCGCCATTGGAAACCGGCGCCACCCAAGTGAGCGATATCTGACCATTTCCAGAGACGGACACCAGGTTTGTCGGTGCCGAGGACGTCGTCACCGGCGTTGCCGAGACTGATGACGTTGCCGAGGCACCAGCACCAATCATGTTCGTGGCCGTCACCCGGAATTGATACGGCGTTCCGTTGGTGAGTCCGACGACAAGGAAGTTCCGAGCGGTTACCGCAGACGCAACAATCGCCCAACTTGTTCCACCGTCTGACGACATCTCGACTCGGTAGGAACTAATTGAGGCGCCGCCGTCGTTAGACGGAGCCGACCAAGACAGCGCAATTTGGCCGTCACCCGACACCAACACAAGAGATGTCGGGGCTCCCGGCGCTGCCGCTGGAGTTGCGGTCACCGGTGCGCTCGGTGCGCCACTTCCTGCAGCGTTCACAGCGATGACCCGGAAGGCGTAGGCCGTTCCGTTCGTAAGACCCGACAACACAGCACCGCTCGTCGAAGTTGTCGTGGCTGTTGCCCAAGTGAGGCCACCATCGGTTGAACGTTCCACGACGTACGAGGTCACCGGCGCACCACCATCAGATGTTGGGACTGCCCACACAAGTGCAGCAGTGCCATCCGAGGCAACAACACTGAGGTTGACCGGAGCAGTCGGCGGAGTACGTGGAGCAATCGCTCCTGAAAGCGATACCGACGAACCTGTGCCTGCTGCGTTACGAGCAGAGATACGGAAGCGATAGGTAGAGCCATTGGCCAAACCGGAGATAACTGCGGAGCGATCTGCAGTTGTCACGACGGTCTGCCATGAGATGCCGCCGTCTGTTGATTGCTCAACGATGTAACTCGAGACAGACAAGCCTCCATCAGTCGCCGGAGCAGCCCACACGATGGTCACTGAACCATCACCCGCGGTTGCAACCGGATTCAACGGAGCTCCCGGAACTGTCGATGGCGTCATCGATGTTGCCGAACTCGCAACACCCTGTCCGGCGACGTTCACCGCACGCACGCGGAAGGCGTATGTCGTTCCATTTGCGAGACCCGACACAACAAATGACGTTGTCGCCGTCGAACCTGCACCAGCCCACGTAAGGCCCCCGTCATTGGAGCGTTCCACGATGTAACCCGTAATCGCCGAACCGCCATCAGTTGACGGAGCAATCCAGGTGATGGTTGCGGACCCATTTCCGAGCGTCGCGCTCAAACTGGTCGGAGCTCCCGGAATCGAGCGCGGTGTCACCGACGAAGTTGAAACTGGAAGTCCGGAACCCGCGTTGTTCAACGCTGTGATGCGGAACTGCTCAGTAGTTCCGTTGGTGAGTCCCGACACTTCATAACTCGTGCCAACCACAGATGCGGCAAGAACAGTCCATCCACCTGCGCCAAGCGAACGCTCAATGCGGTATCCGGTAACGGGACTTCCGCCGTCGGTTGTTGGCGCCGCCCATGTGAGCATCACTGAGCTATCACCAGCGGTGGCGATGGCCCCTACCGGCTGTCCCGGCGCAGTGAGCGGAGTCGCGGTAACAACCGCAGACGAAGCCCCGGAGCCAGCAACGTTTGTTGCGCGGACGCGAAAGACATACACGCTTCCATTGGCCAATCCGGACACCGTTGTGGTGAGCGCATTCACAGTCGTGATTGCAGTCCATGATGCACCACCGTCGAGAGAACGCTCAACGGTGTAACTCGTCACCGAGCTTCCGCCGTCAGAGAGAGGCGCAGTCCAGATCAACACCACAGAACCGTCTCCAACAGTGACTCCCAATGACGCTGGAGCACCAGGAACAGTTCGAGGTGTCGCCGTGGTTACGCCGCTGACTGCACCAGCGCCAGCGCTATTAATCGCGCTCACACGGAATGCAACAGACGCACCATTGGAGAGCCCGGAAACAAGTGCGCTGGTGACTGCGCTGCCACTGTTTGCTGTCACTGTTGTCCACGTCACGCCGTTATCGATTGAACGTTCGACGACGTAACCGATGATCTGCGTTCCACCCGAGGAGACCGGAGCCGTCCAGGAAAGTGAAACCTGTGCGTCACCCGGAGTTGCGATGAGTGCCGATGGGGCACCCGGCACCGCTCCGAAGTTCGGAGTTGCAGTCGCCGACGCCGAGGCTCCGACTCCAGATGCACTGCGTGCACTCACTCGAACAGAGATTGGGGTTCCGTTCGTAAGTCCTCCCGCAACTGCACTGAGAGCAAGCGAGCCGGAGCTCACCGTCGTCCACGTTGTGCCGTCGAATGATGTCTCAACGATGTATTCAACGAGCGGAAGGCCACCAGTCGAAACGGGAGCAGTCCACGTTGCGACAACCTGACCGTTACCTGCAATCAATGCCAGGTTGGTAGGCGCTCCCGGCGGTCCAGCCGGAGTTGCCGGTGCCAACAGGCTCGGCAAACTCGCTCCGGCGACGTTCGATGCCCGAACACGGAATGCATACGGGGCACCGTTCACAAGACCGGTGACAGTTGCTGTCGTTGTAAGACTCGTTGTTGCCACCGACCACGTCATTCCGCCATCGGATGACATCTCAACGATGTACCCAGTGATCGAAGCTCCACCGCTCTGCGAAGGTGCCGACCACGAGAGTTGCACCTGCGCGTCGCCAGCCACCGCAACCGGTGTACCCGGTCGACTTGGAACCGCTGACGGAATTGCCGTTGTCGTTGCACTTGCGGCGCCAACTCCCGCAAAGGTGATTGCGCTCACCCGGACCGAGTAGCTAGTGCCATTCGTGAGTCCGCCGATAACGGCTCCAGTTGCCGGGCCTGCGGTGTCAACCGCTACAACCCAGTTCGAACCATCGGTTGAAGTTTCGATTCGGTACCCGCTGATTGCTGCTCCACCGTTTGAGGAAGGTGCAGTCCAGGTAAGTGACAACTGCTGATCAGCAGAATTCGCAACGAGGTTTGTCGGAGATGAAGCCAGTCCACGCGGCTGCACGGCAATCGGCACAGAATTCACGCCAGCAGCACCAGCAGCGATTGCCGCAATACGGAACGCGTAGGCGGTTCCATTCGTCAAACCAGTAACGGTTGCGCTTGTCAACGCAGTGCCAGTGTCGGCGATCGCAAGTGTCCATGTACTTCCACCATCAGTTGACACTTCAATTTGATAGCCGTCGACCGGCACCCCACCCGAACTCAGCGGAGCGGTCCAATTCAGCATGACCTGACCATCGCCCGGCGTAGCCGCTGGGTTTGTAGGTGCACGATCTGAACCAGTTGGCGGGCCAAGCGGAAGGGCAATGGCGATATTTGAAGGAACGGAACTGATTCCTGCGATGTTGATCGAACGAACTCGGAACCGAACTTCCGTTCCATTCGTAAGTCCAACAATGCTGGTCATAAGCGCCGGATTACCTGTATCGGCAATCACGGTCGTCCAAGTGACACCGCCGTTCGTTGTTTGCTCAACGGAGTAACCAACAATTGGAGCACCACCGATTGCCACCGGTGCAACCCACGTCAGAACAACAGCGGCATCAAGACCAACCGCAGTCACTGCTGTCGGAGCATCCGGAGCCCGCATCGGCAATGCCGATACCGGACCATCTGCCAACCCAATGCCTGCAGCATTTACGGCCGAGACTCGGAACGAAACGGGAACACCATTGGTGAGACCAGTCACAACTGTCGAGGTTCCAGTAAGCGTTGCGACAAGTGTCCACGCACCGCCGCCAACAGACTTTTCGACGCGGTACCCAGTTATTGGAGTACCACCATTCAAGATCGGGGCGGTCCAGTTCAACGACGCCTCTCCGTCGCCCGCAATTGCAGTGATTCCCGATGGGGCGCTTGGCGCTCCGGTGGGAACAGCAGAGACCGGATTCGCTGCGTTGGCATCAATCGCGTTCACTGCGCTGACCCGGAAGATGTAGGTCGAACCATTAGTGAGACCGTCCACCGTGGCCGAAAGTCCAACGACTCCGCTCACCGCAGTTGTCCATGTTGATGCCGCGGCAAGGCGGTACTCAACGGTGTAACCCGTCAGCGGCGAACCACCGTTCGAAGCGGGTGCGACCCACGACAACACGATCTGCGTATCGCCAGCAACGGCAGTAACACCTGTCGGAGCACCCGGTCGTGCGGCAGGAACAGTCACGACAGGAGCGGAGGCGCCACCCGAACCTACGGCATTCACAGCCGAGACACGGAACCAATACGCCGTTCCGTTCGTGAGGTTCGAAATCGTCGTGCTTGTCCCAACAACTCCCGATACAACAACGATCCAATTCAGCCCATCGAGCGAACGCTCAATGTTGTAACTGGAAACCACACTGCCACCATCGGTTGTCGGTGCATTCCACGTAAGCAATACCGCACCATCACCAGGCATTGGCGTGATCGACACAACCGTGCCGGGGATAGTGGCAGGAGTCGATGATGCAGTTGCCGATGCGGCACTGATTCCCACTGCGTTCAGAGCCGACACCCGGAACACGTAGTTGATGCCGTTTGTCAGGCCAGTGATGACCGCAGCCGTCACTGACGTTCCCGTATTCGCGATAGCTGTCGTCCAACTCGAACCCGATGTCGATGACAGTTCGATGGCATAACCAGTGATCGATGAACCACCGGTGTTGGCCGGAGCCGACCACGTAAGCGAGACCGCCCCATCACTCGGCGTTGCCGCCAAAGCCGTCGGAGCAACCGGCACTGATGCTGGCGTTGCTGAGGTCAAACTCGAGGTCGCTCCGACACCGCTTGCGTTTCGAGCCGAAACACGGAACACATACGCAGTTCCGTTCGTGAGACCGGTAACGGCATGAGTTGTTGTCGTTGACGCGGTATCGACAACAACGACCGTCCAATTCAGGCCACCGTTGCTCGATTGCTCAATGCGATAACCGGTAACTGGGCTGCCTCCATCGGATGTGGGAGCAGACCAACTAAGGACGACCGATGAGTCGCCCGGGCTTGCCGCAAGAGCGAGCGGACTCGAAGCCGACGTGAACGGAGTTGAAGCAATCGTCGACGAGACCGTTCCAACCCCAGCCGCATTGCGTGCACTGACACGAAATGCGTAGGCGGTGCCATTCGCAAGGCCGGTCACGAGTGCTGTTGTTGACGTCGTTCCGGTGTTGGCAGTGACTTCAATCCAGTTTGCCCCCCCGTCGGTCGAACGTTCGATGCGGTAGCCGGTAATTGGCGCTCCACCGTTCGAGGTCGGAGCGGACCATGAAAGCGCCACCTGCGTATCGCTTGCGGTAGCGGCCAACGCGATCGGAGCTGCAGGCGTCGTGAACGGAACCGATGTCACAACGGCACTCCGAACGCCGATGAGTGTGCGCGAGGTCGGCACGTCAGCGGTGATCGCAGCGATACGGAACGAATAGATGAGCCCGCTCGTCAAACCAGTGACCGTTGCACTCGTGTTTGTCGATGCTGTGTCAGCAATTGCGGTGGTCCACGTAACTCCGCCATCAGCAGATTGCTCGACGAGATAGCCGGTAATCGCGCGTCCACCGTCGAATGAAGGCGCAGTCCAACTCAGAGCCACCGAACTTGCAGCAGCCACTGCCGTCACCGCCGTCGGTGATCCGGCGCTTGTAAACGGCACTGCTGACATCGGCGAAGAAGCTGCGCCAACACCACCAGCGGTACGCGCGCTCACTCGGAATGCATACGTCGTGCCATTCGTGAGTCCACCGATCACAGTCGACGTCGCGGTCGAAGCCGTATCGGCAATGAGCACCGTGAAGGCACCACCGCTCACCGAGCGTTCGATTTGATAGCCCGAAATCGCAGCACCGCCTGTATCGGTCGGCGCTGTCCACGAAAGGCTGACCTGACCATTATCTGGCGTTGCGGTCAAAGCGCTCGGGGTTGCTGCAGATCCGTATGGTGTTGCGGCGACCGAAGCACCAGGAAGACCTGACCCTGCCGAGGTGAGCGCAGCAATTCGGAAGCCGTAGGTCGTCCCGTTACTGAGACCCGAGAGACTCCGCGTTGTTGCCGTTGAACCAGTATCGGCAATCGCGATCGTCCAGGTGACGCCACCATCAGAGGTGGTGTCGATGCGATAACCGGTGATGGCCGATCCTCCGGTTGTCGCCGGTGCAGTCCACGAAAGCGAGACCTGCCCATCTCCGGCCACTGCGCTGAGCGCGGTCGGAGCGGTGGAAACGCCGGTCGGAGTTGTGGTTGCAACCGAAGATGGACTTCCGAGGCCTGCAGCGTTACGCGCCGAGACTCGGAATTTGTAAGACGCTCCGTTCGTGAGTCCAGCGATGGTGACGCCGAGGCCACCAACTGAGCCTGCAGCAACAGACCACGTCACACCGTCGTTACTCGACATTTCGACCGAATAGGAGCTGACCGTCGAACCGCCATCCGATGGCGACGAAGTCCATATGAGAGCGACCGAAGTATCGCCTGCAGTCGCCACCAACGAAGCCGGAGCACCCGGGACGGTGATGGGGGTCGTCACCGTCGACGCACTCGGGATACCTGCGCCACCGCTATTAATTGCGGTGACACGGAAGAGGTACGAGGTTCCGTTCGTGAGACCGGATGCAATAGCTGTCGTAGCCGTTGAACCAGTGTTCGCCACGACCGAGGTCCAGGTGGCGCCAGCATCCGTCGAACGCTCAATGCGGTAACCGACGATTGCTGAGCCACCGGTCGAAGTGGGCGCCGTCCATGACAACGAAGCCTGTGCATTTCCGGGTGTCGCGACGAGCGCAGTCGGAGCACCGGCAAAGCCGGCCGGCGTCGCAGAGACGATTGCCGAGACGGTTCCGAGACCAGCTGCATTGCGAGCCGAAATCCGGAACCTGTACGTCGTGCCGTTCGCGAGTCCTCCGATTGTCGTTGACAATCCGTTGACGGTCGCCGAAGCAACGGTCCAGGTCGTTCCGCCATTAGCGGACTGCTCCACCTGATAACTCGTGACCAAGGACCCGCCATCAGTCGAAGGAGTCGTCCACGACAGCGTGACTGCCGCGTCCGAAGCAACTGCGGTAGGCGTCGCTGCGACACCAGGAATCGTGTACGGAGTCGCAGATGCGACTGCCGAGGATGCACCGAGTCCGCCTGCGTTTCGCGCAGAAACTCGGAACGCGTAGTTCGCTCCATTGGTAAGACCAGTCACCGTCGTGGTGAGGCCGACGACGGATGCAGCGGCCACAGTCCACGTCGCTCCACCGTCGAGCGAACGCTCAACCTGGTAGCCGGTAACGACCGAACCACCGTCGGTTGTCGGCGCGGTCCATGAGACCACGACCTGACCGTTTGCAGGAGTAACGCTGATTGATGCTGGCGCAGTCGGTGCGCCAACCGGGGTTGCTGATGCATTCGCCGAGAATGCTCCCGAGCCGAGTGCACTCACTGCCGCAACCCGGAAGGTCTGAGTTACGCCACCCGGAAGACCGGTGAGCACGGTTGAAGTCAGCGTGCTTCCTGTACTTCCAACAGCGACTGTCCACGTGATGCCGCCATCAGAAGAGCGCTCGATGCGATAGCCCAGAAGCGCAGAACCGCCGTTGCCAGCCGGAGCTGTCCACGAAAGTGAGACCTGGCCAGTTCCTGCCGTCGCGACGAGGTCGGTTGGTGCACCAGGAGCAGCGAATGGCGTCGATGTCACTGCACCAGAATCGGGCCCGAAACCAGCAGCGTTTTGTGCCGTGACTCGAACCGCCATCGGTGCACCGTTTGTGAGTCCAGTAATTGCGAACGTGGTGTTGGTTGTCGTGGTCACCGTCGTCCAGGTCACTCCCCCGTCGAAACTCTGCTCTACGAGGTAACCCGTCAATACCGAGCCACCGGATGAAGCCGGTGCCGACCATGACAACGACAGTTGACTGTCGCTCGGCGTCACGGTGAGAGAACGCGGCGCGCTCGGGGCACCGAACGGTGTCGTCGTTGCTGGTGTTGAACTGCTACCGGCCCCAGGTGAGGTCAGAGCTGAAACTCGGAACGCGTAGGCAGTTCCATTGGCAAGCCCAGCAACCGTGACGGAAGTTGACGTCGTGCCGGTGTCGCTAATAGCAACGGACCACGAAGTTCCACCGTTGGAAGAAATCTCCACGCGATAGCCGACGATTGGGAGGCCGCCAGTTGACACAGGAGCAACCCACGAAAGCGTTGCTGCTGCGTTTCCAGCTGTTGCGGACAACGCAGTAGGCGCAGATGCCGCAGTAAACGGAGTAGCCGTTACCGTCGACGAAGCGACACCGCCGCCCGCAGCATTGATCGCCATGACTCGGTAGGCGTAGGTCGTTCCGTTCGTCAATCCGGTCGAGACATAGTTGCTCGCTGATGCCGCGGTTGTCGCAAGTGTTGTCCACGTCAAGCCGCCGTCGGCTGAACGTTCGACGAGATAGCCAGTGATCGCCGATCCACCGGTTGATGCCGGGGCAGTCCAAGACACAGTCACCTGCGCATTGGCAGCGACCGTTGTGACATTGCGCGGGCTTGTTGGGACGGTGAACGGCGTCGCACTAACTTCCGCCGAGGCCGCTCCGGTGCCAACGGTATTGATCGCACGGAAACGGAACTTGTAGGCAGTGCCGTTGGTGAGACCAGTCACTGTGACTGCGGTCGAGCCCAAACCACTTGATGACGGACCAGCCAGCCAGGTCACGCCGTTATCGGCGGAGTACTCAACGAGGTAACCAGTGATCAGTGCGCCATTGTTCGATGGCGCCGTCCATGACAACGTCACTTGACCCTGAGATGCCACCGCGGTCGGTGCGGTTCCGGCAAGCGGCGCACCAGCTGGCGTGACAAGCGCAGTGTTTGAAGGGGATGCATCGCCCGCAGCGGTGATAACTGTGACACGGAAGAAAACTGGAGTTCCGTTCGTCAATCCCGTGACTGTTGTTGAAAGCGCCGACGAAGCAAGTGTCGAGCCAACGACGATCCACGTCGTCATGTTTGTAGAACGCTCAACGCGGTACCCAGTGACGTTGACAACGCCAACAGGTGTCGACCAGTTCAGCGTTGCTGTTGTGTCTCCCGCTGATCCTTCAATCGTGATGGGTGCGGCGACCAACGGCGTGCCGGTTACTGCTACCGACACCGCGCCAGTTCCGCCCGCCGTAATAGCGGCCACACGGAACGAATAGAGCTGCCCAGGCTGAAGGCCCGACACCACTCCATAGGTGCTTGGTGAAGTTGTATCTGCAATCGCTATCGACCACGTCTCTCCGTCATCGAATGAGGACTCAATCTGATAACCGGTAATCGGTGCCCCGCCGGTCGATGACGGAGCAGTCCACGTGAGAACAACCTGTTCTGCGCCTGCATAGGACGTGACGTTCGTCGGAGCCGCCGCACGGGCAGCAGGAATTCCAATCACAGGAATGCTTGAAACGCCGGTTCCGAATGCGTTGAGCGCGCTCACTCGGTAGACGTAAAGCGAACCATTCGTAAGCGAACCAGCGTCAGTAAACGTCGTCTCAGTGAGCGAGGTCGCGATCACCGTCCATGTGGAGCCACCATTCGAAGAACGCTC
>JBIIVE010000073.1:0-11071 GCA_044339605.1 Acidimicrobiales bacterium | reverse complement strand
CCGCGTCCGATGTGGCCGTCTTTGATGAAGTCGCTTGCCTCGCCGCGCCCGCAGAAGCCAAACGCTTCGAGTTGGAGGAACACGATTGGGCTGAAGTTCTCGTAGATCATCGCGATGTCGATGTCGTCGACGGTGATGTCTGCTTGGCGGCAGAGCTGTTCGCCGAGCGCGCGCCCCTCTGGGTATTGGCTGAGGTCCTCGTGGTAGTAGGAAAACATTTCATGTCCACCCTCAAGTTGCACTGCTGACGACGCGAGTACTGCAACAGCATCGGCACCGTGATCTGCTGCGCGTTCGGCCGAGGTGATGAGAAGTGCAACGCCGCCATCGGATTCAAGGCAGCAGTCGAGCTTTCGGAGGATTGGTTCGACTATCCATCGTGAATCTTGGTGATCCTGCAGTGTGATGGGCCGCTCGTAGAACTGCGCATTGGGGTTGGTTGAGGCCCAGTCGCGAGCAACGACGGTGTACCGGCCAAAGTCTTCGTTGGTGAGGCCGAACTCGTACATGTAGCGCTGGAAGGTCAGCGAATAGACCTTGGCCGGTGTGTTGAGGTTGAAGGGGCTGGCCCAATTCCATGCGGGATCGGGGTTGGCCTGAACTGGTTGCCCGAAACGATGGGCCGAACGCTCGTTGAATGCTCGGTAGACAAGCACCGCATCGGCCTGACCGCTTTCAACGGCTGCTGCAGCAAGTTGAACGGTTGCACTTGCCCCGCCACCACCACCTCGGGTCCGAGCACAGAACCGCAGCATGGGAACGCCGATGGTTCGAATGAGGGCGAGCTCGTCGTTGGTGTCCATGGAGAATGTGACGGTGCCATCGACTTCGGCGGGGGAGAAACCTGCATCGCGAATCGCGTCGCGTGAAGCTTCGGCAGCGAGTTGCAATGTTGAGCGTCCCGAGTTCTGTGAGAACTCGGTGTGACCAATGCCAGCAATGACTGCGCGTGTTCCGTTCACGACTGCACCTGTGCCAGACGGAACTGCGGAAGGACAGTGCCGTCGTAGTCAACGAAGCACACCTCAACCCGTTTGTCGTTCAGCACCTGATCGTGGGTTGGTACAACATCGATGAGATTGGAAACGATTCGGGTGCCTTCATCAAGCTGCACGAGGATGACGATGCGAGGTTCTGCATCAGGTTCTGTGGGGTGCTGCGAGACGATCCAGGTGAGGATGATCCCGTTCCCTGCCGATTGTGTCGTTTGGTTGTTGGTTGAACCGCAGTTTGCACACATTGGGGTGGGCGGATGGCGCAAGGTATCGCAGTCACCACATCGCTGAATCAAAAGTTTGCGCTCTTTGGCGCCTTCCCAGAAAAACGCATCGTCGAAGTCGAAGATTGGTGGACGAACGGTGGTCATAAGGCGCGCTCCTGACGGAGGGTGGATTGAAGAACGACGCCATCAGCGATAAGAGCGTCAATCTCGGTTTTGCCGATGCCGAGTTCAGTCATGATGTCGACGGTGTCGTGACCGACGATGAGTGGTGGACCGGCGATTCGTGTGGGTGTGTCGGAGAAGGTCCACATGTGGGCGAAGTGGTCGAAACTTCCGACCTGGGCCTGCTGCATCGTGGTGACGAGCCCGGCATCACGGAACTGTGGGTCGTCGAAGAGGCGCAAGCAGAAGTCTTCGTCTTCGATTTCGCACGGAATAGCAGCACTGTCGAGTGCACCGAACCATTCGGCTGCGGTGCGGGTGCGGAAGATTGCGCTCAGTTCGGTGATCGCTTCTGCATCGGTAAGTGATGTGAGTCGTGTGATTCCGCTGATGGCTTCGAGCGCAGACCATTGTGAATCGTTCTGCACGGCAAGGCACAGCCAGCGATCGGCTGTTTCGTAGAGACGAGTGCGTGGGCCGGTTCCAAACATGAGGCCGTCAACCTTCGGGCGATCGATGCCTTCGCCGTTTGTTGCGTTGACCCACGCGTACGAGGAGTTGAGAAGACACGCCGCGAGGATCGAGGTGGAAAGGAACTGGCCTTCACCAGTGACCTCGCGGTGAGTGATCGCCTGAATAATTGCGATTGCAGCGAGGAACCCGTTGCCTGTGTCGCCAAAGGACGTGAGGCTCCAGAGGGGCTTGCCGCCGTCAGCCATTCCGCCATCTTCGTATTCAACCCCGGCGAGGCATGCCCCGGTCTGGTCGTTGCCCGGCAGGTGGGCGCGGCTTTTGTCGAAACCGGAACTGTGGCAATAGATGAGATCGGGCTTGATTTCGACGAGCGATTCGTAATCAATGCCAAGACGAACTGCGGCTTCGTACCGCATGTTGTGCTGCACGACATCGGCTCGCTTCACTAACTCGTGCAGTACGGCAAGGCCGCGCGGGTCTTTGAGATTGATGGAGATCGATTGTTTGCCACGGTTTGCGGTGAAGGCGATGTGGGTCGAATGCCAGAACATGTCATAGACGGTGTTCACCTTTATGACGGTGGCACCTAGATCGGAAAGCAACTGCGTGCTGAATGGGCCGGCAATGGCCAAGCCAAGGTCGAGAACGAGGATGCCTTCAAGTGGGCTCGTCAGTGTCCTAGGTGCATTGCCCTTTGGCCGTTCGAACGGAATGTTGAGTTCAGCGAGAAGTTCGTCGGTGTGTTGGCCAACGGTTGGGGCTGGTCCCTGCACCCTTCCTGGCGTCTTCGTCATTGCGTAAACAAGACCGACATGGCGAATGGGCCCGACCTCGGGATCATTCATGGTGACAATGATCCCTTCATCGATGAGGGCCTGATCGTTCAACGCATCTTCAGGCCTCCGAGCCGGCTGCATCGGGATGCCGACCTGCGCCGCGGCATCAAGCCAGTCCTGCGCGGGATACTTCGCGTAGGCCTCTTTCATTTGCGGGTGATAGTGAGCGAGAACCACGAGTTCGCTGTAATCAGGACCGATTCGAGAAGGATCGTCAGTGGGCTTCGTGATGCGATCGTCGACATTGATGGTGTCGCCCTGCGAAACACCCAAAGCGAACGAGGGATTCGGTACCCAGTTCTGAATCCAATTGCCGTCGGCGCATTTAAAGTGGCCCTTGCTGCCGCGCGGATCAAAGATCCAACACATGTAGCCGTCAGCTTCGGGATGCTCAGGACGTTGCCACCCGCCAGCAGTACTGACGAGAACGCCTTGTAACAGTGAGGTTTCGACCCACTGTCCGCGGCCGGTGTGGAGTCGTGCGCGCAGTGCAGCGCTGATTCCGATGGTGGCCAAGAACGCGGCGCCAAGACTCGGCCAACGCGATTGCGTAAAGAGGGGACCTTCGCGATCGGGGCCGTCGAAACAACCGGGAGGGATGTCGAGGTCTTCAAGTTCAATGGGAAGGTTGCAAAGCCGGCCGATTGTTGTTCCGACCCGACCTCGTTGTTCCCAGTGCAGTCCTGTGCGCGCAGCCACAAGTGCATCGATACCGGGACGATCTTTGAAATCAACATGACGCCCGTACGGTGTGATCGAACACATCACGAGTCGGGGGTTGCGCTCTTTCAGCGTTTGCCAGTCGAGGCCAAGTGACTCGGTGACGCCAAGATCAAAGTTCTCGACAAGAACGTCGGCTCGATCAATGAGGGCGAGTAGCTGGACGCGCTGAACGTCGTCGTTCACGTCGAGCTCGATACTGCGCTTGCCTCGGGCCCATACCCGCGCGCCTGATTCGGTCAATCGGGTGGGGTCGCCACCCGGCGGCTCGACCTTGACAACGTCCGCGCCGTTATCGGCCATCAGCATTGTTGCCATGGGGCCAGCGATCCCTGTTGTGAGATCAATGACCCGGATTCCCCCCAGAACACCGGTCATGTAGACATCATGGGCGCCCAAAACACTTTTGGCAATAGCCAACAAGGTGTTGGAACGAAGACCTCGGCCTACGCTGAGTTATGGCTCGGGGGGAACGACTGGAACTCGATGTCGGCGGACTGGGTCCGGCGGGTATCGAGATGCTCGCTGCCGACCTGTACGTACCCGATGGGGTTGAGTCAGCCCCGCTTTTGGTCTGCTTCCCGGGCGGGGGAATGAATCGTGTCTATTTCGATCTTCCCGAGGGCTTGCCGGGAGAGTGGTCGATGGCGCGGTACTTGGCAGACCACTTTGGAATCGCGGTCGCTGTCGTCGATCACCCTGGTGTGGGCGAGAGTTCGGTGCCCGAAGATCCATACATATTGAACCCGCGTGTCGTTGCCGAGGTTGACCACGGCGCAATGTCAGAACTTGTTGCCCATGCGATGGACCTGTTCGAGCCGACTCGATTCATTGGTCTGGGTCATTCCATGGGGGCGCTCATCGTTGCGCATGCGCAATGGCATCACCGATCGTTTGATGCGGTGGCGTTCTTGGGTTTCGGGGGAGCGGGACTTCCTGAGTACCTGACCCGCGCCGAGTTGTCCTATGCCAACAACTATGCGCGTCTTGAACCTGTTCTCGCTGAGTTAGTCCGTGAGCGTTTTGGGACTGCGCTAGTTCCGGGATCATCCACAAGTTCCGACATGTTGAATCCCGGGGCAATCGCTGGTGCTCGTCAACTTCTTGCCACAGCATCAGCTCCGTTGCTCGCACTCTGTGGACTCGCGTCGATGATTCCGGGGTGTTCAGATGCAGCGTTGGCGTCGATCGAGGTTCCGGTGTTTCTTGGCGTAGGCGAGAACGACATCGCTGGCAATATCGCTGAGGTTGTTACGTTGTTGACTGCAGCCCCATCGGTAGAAACGTTCGTGCTCGCCGGAGCTGGTCATAATCACTCGATTTCGAAAAATCGGACTGAGCTGTGGGACGCGCTCGGCAAATGGGTCGTCGAACTCGGCGAGTTCGACAACTAACCGTTATTCCTCGACGAAACCTGCTTCGCTGCCATCGGCAAGAACGTGTTTGAGGATTTTGCCGCTGGGATTGCGGGGAAGGCGTTCGGTACGAAGCTCGACATAGGCCGGAATTTTGTACGCCGAAAGTGATTTCTTGCAGTGCTCGTGCACATCGAGGTCAGTGATGTTGGTATCGGGAGCGATGACGATGATTGCTTTCACCTCTTGGCCGAGGATGTCGTGATCGACGCCGATGACTGCAGTCTCGATAACGCCGGCCATTTCCTCGATGCAGTTTTCGATTTCAAACGGATAGATGTTTTCACCACCGCGGATTATGAGGTCGCGTTTGCGTGATGCGATATAGATGCAGCCACCCTCGATTCGACCGAAATCGCCGGTATTGAACCAGCGGCCGGGAAAGAACGCTTCGGCATTTGCCGCCGGATGACGCCAGTACTCATTCATGAGCAGCGGGCTTCGAACGCAGATATTTCCTTCGCCACCTTCGGGGAGCTCATTGCCCTCGTCGTCGGTGATCTTTACTTCGCAGGTGGGAATTGCCGGGCCGATGCATTCCGGCGAGGCCTCGAGCATCCAGTTCGGAGCGAACGAAACGAGCGAACCGGTTTCGGTCGAGCCGTATCCGGTGGACATGGTGTGGTCGAGGTGCGGAAAGCGATTGGCAAGACGACGCATGATCTCCGGAGTTGTTGCTGAGCCACCCATGCCGACCGACATCACCTGTTGCGGTGGGATCTCAGCGCATCGGGGGCTGTCGAGCAACCGGAGGATGTGTGTGCCGGTGCCACCGATGATGTTGACCTTGTTGTCGATGATGAAATCGATGACGTCGTCGGCTTCGAATCGGGTAAGGAACCAGGCCCCGGTGGAACCTGTGTGGAGAGCATTGACGGTTGCCCCGAGGCCAGAAACGTGGAACAACGGGAACACCACAAGGCGAATGGGGGGCGGACCTTCAGATGCTCCACGACCAGCCATAACCATGCCGCGCGCGCCAAGGAAATTCTGCAGCGTTGTGTAGTGGACGACGCTTCGGTGTGAAAGCACCGCTGCTTTTGGACGACCAGTTGTGCCACTCGTGAAGATGAGGATGGCGGCATCGTCTTCGTCGATGTGGTTGGCGGGCAGTGATGCATCGGGTGCGTACGCCAACATCATCTCGAGGTCTTCATCGAGATCGAAGCGGGGGATTGAGACGTCGTTCGAAAGTCGCTCGGCGCGCTTCGCATCAAACAACAACAACTTCGGTTCGGTGAGATCAATCGCGTGCTGCATTTCTGATTCAGTCCACCAGCCGTTCATGGCAACGGTGATTGCGCCCATGGAAAGGCAGGCCCAGAAGGACACGATCCAGCCATAGGAATTTGCGCCGCACAGAGCAACCCGGTCTCCGTGGCCGATCCCGTGTTCACGCTGCAGCCATGCAGCGACTGATGCGACATCCTTTTCAAAGCCAGCGAAGGTCACGCGCCGACCATCGCTGAAAATCATCGACTCGCGATCGCCGAACTCGAAGGAGTTGATGAGAATCTCGCGCAGTGAACGTGCCCGATTTCGCAGAACTCCCATGGTCTCGCCGCGCACGTCTTCTTGAACGACCTCAAATGGAGCGCCCTCGCTGGTGAGGAGCGCAGTGGCCTCGTGAAGGGCAGTCAGTTGCGGCAGGGTGTGGGCGGGGCCGGTCTCGGTCACGTTTCCTCCAGATTGATGGCGTCCTGCGTGACAGGAGCCGATGCGTGGGCGATGCTAGCGGTCCATGTCAGGAATGCTTGAGGGAAAAGTGGCGCTCATCAGCGGATGCGGCGCTGGTATTGGTGAGGCGTCAGCTCGTCTGTTCGCAGAGCACGGCGCCACGTTGTGGTTGAACGATCTACGAACCGCTGAGCTCAATCGAGTCGTTGACGAACTCGCAGCCTCTGGCGCTGTTATCGCAGGTGTTGCCGGCGACATGAGCGATCCAACATTCGTCAACGCGTGGGTACAAGGTGCAGTTGAGGCCTACGGCCGCGTTGACGTGCTCTACAACAACGTTGGAGTGTCTCGATCGGGCCTGATCGGCGAACTCAGTGATGAGGACTGGCGCTTCCAGCAATCGGTGACGCTCGATTCAGTGTTCTACGCGACACGCGCGGTGATCCCGCACATGATTACCAATGGCGGCGGCTCAATCGTGAGCATGTCTTCGGGTGCGGGAATTGGTGGCAACTTCAACCTCGGTGGTTACGCCGCCGCCAAAGCGGGCGTTATCAATCTGATGGAAACGGTTGCTACTGAATATGGCGGCAAGGGCATCAGGGCAAACGCAGTGACGCCAGGGCCAACAGCAACAGCGCCGCTTCTTGACTACTTGGCAACCCAACCCGGTGGTGTCGATGCGCACGTTGCCGATCTTGATCTCCAACGGCTGAGTCAGCCAGAAGAAGTTGCGCAAACGGTTTTGTGGCTCGCTTCAGACTTTTCGTCGAACATCACCGGCATCTGTGTTCGTAGCAACATTCGTGCCGCTAGTCGACGTCCGCACGGGTCCTGAAGGAGCAACTGTCATGGCTTCGAACGAAAGCATCGAACTGACTGCGTGGCGTGATTTCTGTCGTCGGCTCGAAGCAGTGGGCGAACAACTAATGGCCGAACCATTTCCCGCCGATGCTGGCGTGCGCGCCGAGGGTTACGACCACATGGCCGAGCAGGTTCTGTGTTGGTTGGGTTGGTCGATCGGTTATCCGAATGCGACACGACCCTTCTTTATGCGCCAGAACGATCTGGTTACTCAGTGGGGCGGCCCAAACGCCGATAACGCTTACCGTCACGCTCGCATCGATTCCACCAAGCGCTATCGAGTGCGCGGCCGGATGCATTCTTGCGAAGAGTTCATCCTTGCAATGCGGGCCGGCTTCATGCATCAGGAGAAGTGGGGAACCCTCGCTGAGCACAACGGTTCCGATCTTGGTATTGGCAAGGGCGATGAGTTTGAGTTTTTTCTCGGTGGCGATGGCACCGAAACTGGTTGGCTGCCGATTCCTGAAGGCGCTGTTATGTGCTCCATTCGTGAGTACTACTTCGATTGGACCGAAGAAGAGCCGGCCACGTTCACAATCGAATGTCTTGATGGGCCCGATCACCTGCCCCGAGTAACCGCTGAAGACTTTGCTGCAAAAGTTTCCGACGCAGTCGCCGGTGTTGAGCGTTCGATGTCGTACTGGAACCAGTACATGATCGACCAACGAGCGATTCGCCAGGACAATTCGTTCCAGGGTTCCTTTGCGCAAGAAAAGGGCCTTGCTGCCGCGCGTTACGGCTTTTGTTTCTGGGACCTTGGCCCCGATGATGCGCTCATCATTGAAAGTGAAGTTCCCGACGCTCGGTACTGGAGTTTGCAGCTTTATCCCGAGGGTTGGTTCGAACTCGCCGATCCAGTCGAGCGCATGACGAGTTTGAATGATCGCCAATTACGGTTGTCCGATGACGGCCGAATTCGCGCGGTTATTTCGCACCGCGACCTTGGCGTTGACAACTGGCTCGATGCTGGTGGTCGTCAGCGCGGGCTGTGCACATTGCGTTGGTTCTGGCCGCTCAGCGACGCTGCTCCAGAACCAACGGCGCGACTCGTGCACGTCGACGAGGTCTGGGATGGGCTGCCAGCCGACACCATTCGTGTCACCTCTGAAGATCGCGCCGCGCTTCTCGACTCTCGCCGCCGGCACTTGGCCTGGCGATTCCGTACCTGAGAGTCAGGGTCGCATGATGCCGCCACCGTCGACCGAAATGGTCTGACCGGTGACATAGCGACTTCCATCGCTCAACAGGAAAGCCACTGCGGGACCAATGTCGTCAGCAGCGTCGCCATCACGCCCGACGGGGTTGTCGTCATACATCGCAGCAAACGCGGCTTCACGCGCGGGGTCGGAACCGGCAACCGGGGCCCGGTGGCCGGCCGATGCTGGCAGAACGCAATTGACTGTGATGCCGTCGCGTCCCCACTCGCGCGCTGCAGTGCGAGTGAGTGAACGGATGGCTTCGTTCGATGCGGCGTAGGGGCCGTAACCAGCAGCGCCGGTGAGACCCATCGAGGTACCCATCGTGACGATGCGCCCCCAGTTGTTCGCGGCCATATGCGGTTGCGCCGCCTGCATGAGCCACAGCGCGCCTTTAGGGCCAGTATCGAACAACAGATTCATATCGCTCTCGGTGACATCGAGCAGGGGAGTGACCGGCCGGAACGATTGTGCGTTCAAAACCAGTCCATCGATGCGGCCGAAGCGCGCCTGGGTTTCGCTGACAACTTCAAAGGAACGTTCACGATTCGCGACATCGGCCACGAGACCTAGGCAATCGATGCTCTCTGATTCAAGTTGCGCGAGTGCATCTGCGAGTCGTTTAGGATTACGGCCGGTGATGACGATCTTTGTGCCCAGTGCACCAAGGTGGCGAGCAACGCCGAGCCCGATGCCCCGTGTGCCGCCGGTGATGATGACAACCCTGCCAGCAAGGTCGTTGAGAGGTGCGCTGGTCATGTGGGCAGCGTAGTTTCCTACCCAATGGCTACGACTTGGAACCCGGGACCGCGCCCTGAATGGGTCGAAGCGGTGAACGCCGGTTTGGTGTTGCCCATCGCGGCCGAGGCGGCGCTTCCCCTTGATCGTGATGGCCTCATTGGCGAGGCCATGGCCCGCCAAGGTCGATCGAATGAAGGTATCGCTGCGCTTTGTGCGCCCGGACCGGGAACAGGTGAGGACTTCCTTGAAGGCCTCGATATCGCACTTGCTTCGTTAGAGGAAGAAGCGAATCTGCATCTGCTGGGTCGGTGGATGACGCGTCGGTTCTTGCTGCGGCTGCTGGAAGTTCGATTGCAGATCTGCGATTGGGTTCGTAGCGACCCCGGAGTTCGAGACGAACAAATCGTTGAGCCGCTTTTTGTTGTTGGTGCGCCTCGAACGGGAACGACAGTGCTGCATGCCTTGTTGTCAGCCGATCATCGCCACCGAGTTCCACTCGGTTGGGAGTTTCTGCGCCCGGTACCGCCGCCAACACCCGAAACGTACGACAACGATCCTCGGATCGCGCTTGCCGATGCCGAACTGCGCGGCCCGCAACTCGTGACTGGCGGGCTCGACGCGATTCACGCCTACGCCGGTCGCATGAATAAGGAATGTCTCTCGGCGATGTCGTTCGCGTTCCGCGGCGAAGAGTTCATCAGTCGCTACAACACGCCGAGCTACATCGAATGGCTGCAGTCATGTGACATGACTCCGGCCTATGAAATGCACCGTCTCGTACTGCAGATTCTGCAGCGCCAAATGCCAACTCAGAAATGGGTCTTGAAGTCCCCGGTGCACCTACACAATCTTCCCGTAGTGCTCGACACCTATCCCGATGCGCAATTAGTGATCACTCATCGCGATCCGCTGGCAATCCTCGGTTCTGTCACAAGTCTGATTGCGACGCTGCGCTGGGCGCATAGCGACGATGTCGATACTGCGGTTATCGGCTGCTATCACGCCGACCTTTACCTTGGCGATCTCGATGGCCTGGTCGATCTTCAATCGAACGGAGTGCTGCCTGAAGGCCGCGTCGCTCACGGTTCCTTTGCCGATTTCAATGCCGATGGTGTTGGCGTTGTGGCGCGCATTTACGACGAACTCGGCATTGACCTTCCCGACGATGTGCGTGCTGCCATGGCAGCTGCCCTCGCAGGGTCGCCGCGTGAGAAGCATGGCGATCACACCTGGTCATTCGATTGGCTTGGTCTCGACGCGGCCGAGCAGAAAGAAATGTTTGCGCGCTATTGCGCAACGTTTGGCGTCACAGACTGAGGCGATTGCCGTTGATTCCCAGACTGCTGGGATCGTGATTCATTCCGTAGGGGTGGTGCGGTTGCTCCAGAGCTGAGCCGAGTTGATCGCCCAATTGACAATTTCGACCGATTTTATAGACAATCGGCCATGAACGAATATCTCGTGGTCGCTCTTGCCGGCTTCCTCGCTTGCATGGTCGATGGCTCGTTGGGGATGGGATTCGGCCCGACATCATCAACGATCCTGCTGGGCACGGGAATGTCGCCAGTTTCGGTATCGGCAACGGTGAATATTGCGAAGGTCGCCACCGGCGTTGTGGGCGGACTGTCACATTGGCGTTTCGGCAACGTTGATCGTCGTTTGGCTGTCCGAATGGCTGTGCCGGGAATGGTTGGTGCCCTGGTTGGTGTGACGGTTCTTCGCAGTATTGACGCGTCGGCATTACGACCGTTGTTGGCAACGATG
>JBIIVE010000072.1:0-11117 GCA_044339605.1 Acidimicrobiales bacterium | reverse complement strand
ACAGCCGACAGCGACAACGCTTCCTCTGAATCTCCGACAACCACTGCCAAGGGAACCACCACAACCACCGAAGCTCCTTACGATGGTTGGGTGAATCCGAACTCCTCGGGTTCCATGTGGAGCACGAAGGTTCCGGGTGTTCTTACGTTCCGTGGAAATCCAACACGCTCTTTCTATGGACTAGGCCCGATCCCCTCGGCACCAAAGATTCTGTGGTCCTATCCGCAGAGCGGCGGTATGTGCGGGAAATCGACCGACGGCTCTGGCACCTCAACGTGGTGCGGAACTGGTTGGACGGGCAATCCAAATGTTTATGAGTCCAACGGCAAAACGATTGTGTCGTTCGGTGCATATGACTACGCAGTCCACTGGCTCGATGCAGAGACCGGCAAAGACATCATCAGCCCATTCAAAACCGGCGACATCATCAAGGGAACGGTGACTACTGATCCCGATGGCTTTCCGCTCACCTACAGCGGTTCACGAGACAACTTCTTGCACATCATCGCCACAGACCGAGGCCCAACACCGGTTGAGCTCTGGAAGCTTTCCGCGTATGACGGAGTTCAACAGGTTTGGAACGATGACTGGGATGGTTCACCACTCATCATCGACGACTATATGTTCGAAGGCGGCGAAAACAGCTGGTTCTACATCGTTAAGTTGAACCGCGGATACGACGCCGCAGGCAAAGTCACCGTTGCACCGCAGGTTGTATTCAAGACTCCGAGTTGGGACGCCGAACTCCAGTCAAACATCACCGACCGACAGTTCTCAATCGAAAACTCCGTAGCGATCACGGGGAACACCGTGTACTTCGCGAACTCCGGCGGTCTGGTGCAGGGCTGGGACATCAGCAAGCTGAAATCGGGCGGAACACCAACGCGAACATTCCGGTTCTGGACAGGCGATGACACCGACGCATCGATCGTCGCCGACAAGGACGGATTCCTCTATATCGGTTCCGAATATGAACGACGTAACGCCAGATCTACCGAAGTCGGCCAGATCATCAAGCTTGATCCGACAAAACCAGACAATCCGATTGTGTGGTCCGTCAAAGACCAAGCTCCAGGAAAACAAGGAATTTGGGCCACTTCTGCGATCGCGAACGGCATTGTGTACGCGGCGACAAATGCCGGACGAGTTCTTGGCATCGACCAGAACACCGGCGAAGTCCTTTGGCAAAAGAATCTCAGATCCCAAACTTGGGCATCACCTGTTGTGGTGGACAACACGCTGATCCAAGGCGACTGTCAGGGAAACCTCAATGCCTACGACGTTTCGAATCCCCGAATCGACCCGCCGCTCAAGTGGACCGTGAAACTCAATGGCTGCATTGAATCGACCCCCACTGTTTGGAAGGGTCGAATCTATGTCGGCACTCGTGGTGGTCAGTTCTTCGCAATTGGTGATTGATCGCTAACGAAAGCGTTCACCAGTCGACGTCGTCACACCCCGTGTGTGACACCGGCTCAACCTGCAATGTTGAATGGTCAATGTGGTAATTCACGCGCAGCATTTCGCGGGCACGATCAAGAACCGCGTGAAAATCTGACTCATCAGCTACAACGAGATGTGCACTCGCCATATCCATTTCCGATGTGAGCGTCCAGACATGTAGATCGTGCACGTTCACCACGCCCTCGACTGCAGCAAGGTCGACCCGGACAGCGTCGACATCAAGATGCGGCGGTGCAGCCTCAACGAGAACGCGAATTGCTTGCGCGCCCAGCTTCCATGTTCGAGGAAAGATAAACAGACCAATTCCAGCGCCAATGATCGGGTCAACCCAGTCCCAACTCGTGAACGCAATGACAAGCGCAGCAATAACCACGCCCACACTCGTAAGTAGGTCGGCCAGAACTTCGAGATACGCGCCGCGAACATTCAGACTTTCGTTGGCACCTTCACGGAGAAGGAGGAAACACACAACATTTGCGAACGCTCCAGCGAGTGCGATCACCAACATCTCGCCGCTGTGCACCGACTCGGGTTGGCGAAGTCGATCGATTGCTTCCCACAACACATAGAAACCAACGGCAAACAACAACACCGCATTTGCCAACGCCGCGAGGATTTCGAGTCGATACAACCCAAAGGTGCGATGCGACTGCTGCACCCGCCGATTCGCAACATGAATGGCAGCCAGCGCCATGCCGATACCGACCAGGTCGGTCAGCATGTGACCGGCGTCGGAGAGCAACGACAGCGAATTGGTGACTATTGCTCCGGCTACCTCGACGGCGAGGAACACCGCCAAGATCGCCACCACGGCCCAGAGCCGTCCGGTGTGGCGAGCCCCCGCCCGGACCGAAACCCCATGGGAATGCCCGTGTCCGTGGGGATCTTCGGATGCGGCCATGACCCATGTTCGCACTCCGGAGACCCGGCCTCAACCCACCGAATCGACCTCAAATCGCCCATTTCAGGTCCGGTGAGCGTCTCGCGGTACTGTTCATGCCTCGCACGGGCCGGTCCCGTGCGCGTTTTTTGCCCGTTCCGAATCCCACGGAACCCTCACCAGGATGGACCAGATGAACCAGGTTCTCGCCGCCGAAGGTGGCTATCAAGCCTTCACGCTTACCAGCACTGAATGGGGATGGCTGATTTTTGCCGCCGCCGTTGCAGTGTTCGCCCTGCTTCTTGGCGTCGTGCTCATGCGCGGCGTACTCAAGCAGGAGCAAGGCACCGACAAGATGCAAGAAATCGCTGGCGCGATTCAGGAAGGCGCACTCGCCTACCTCAAGCGTCAGTTCCGCACGATCGGCATCATCGTTGTCCCGCTTGCCGTTGTGGTGTTCCTCACTTCAACTGCAATCAACAAGATGCCGGTTCTTGAAGTAGGTGGAAAGAGCGTCATTGGTGGCGAGGAAGTCATGTCCTTCCTGCAATCAGGCCTTTTCCGCACCGCCGCCTTCATCATGGGCTGCCTCTTCTCTGCGGCCATCGGCTTCTTCGGTATGTGGCTCGCCGTTCGCGGCAATGTCCGCACCGCCGCTGCAGCCAAGCGCAGCGACTTCAATGCTGCGCTCAAGGTTGCTTTCCGCACCGGTGGCGTCGCTGGTCTTCTTACCGCTGGTCTCGGCCTTCTCGGCACTGTGGTCATCGTGATGTTGTTCCAGAACACCTCGACCTCGATCCTCATTGGCTTCGGCTTCGGTGGCTCGCTCCTCGCCCTCTTCCTGCGCGTGGGTGGCGGCATCTTCACGAAGGCTGCCGACGTTGGCGCCGACCTTGTTGGCAAGGTCGAAGCAGGCATCCCTGAAGACGACCCCCGCAACCCCGCCACGATCGCCGACAACGTTGGCGACAACGTGGGCGACTGTGCCGGCATGGCCGCCGATCTCTTCGAGTCCTTCGCCGTCACGCTCGTGGCGTCGATCATCCTCGGCGTCTCAGCGTTCCAGGCCATCGGCCTTGGCGTTGACAAGCTTGAGATCGATGGCGTCACCATCATCAGCGGCGGCGGCGTTGCCGTGAAGGGCCTTATCTTCCCGCTTGCCGTTGTCACTATCGGTCTTATTGCATCGATGATCGGCATCTTCGTCGTGAAGGGCCGACCAAGCGATGGCAACGATGCGCTGAAGGCCATCAACCGCGGCATCTACACCGCTCAGATCATCGCCATCATTGGCGCCGGTCTTGTTGCTTTCCTTTACATCGGTAACCCCAAGGGTTCGACAATTTCACATCCCGGGGCTCGCCTCTTTGGCGCCATCGTTGTTGGTGTGATCCTTGGCTTTGCTGCTTCAAAGATCACGCAGTACTTCACCTCGACCAAGACCAAGCCCGTGAAGGACATCGCCAAGGCAGCTCGCACTGGCCCTGCCACCACGGTGCTCGAAGGTATTTCCCTTGGCCTTGAATCCGCAGTGTGGGCCCTCATCGCAATTGCTGTCGCCATTGGCGCTGCACTTGGTCTTGGTGGCGGCAACATCGCGTTCTCGCTGTATCTCGTTGCCCTTACCGGCATCGGCATGCTCGCAACCACTGGCATCATCGTGGCCGAAGACACCTTTGGTCCTGTCGCCGATAACGCCGCAGGTATTGCAGAAATGGCTGGCGAGTTCGAGGGTGAACCCGAGCGAATCATGGTTGGCCTCGATGCAGTCGGTAACACCACGAAGGCCGTTACCAAGGGCTTCGCTATCGGCTCGGCTGTCATCGCCGCCGTTGCGTTGTTCGCTTCGTACGCCGAAACAATCGTGCGCGCTACAACCGACGTTGTGCAGGTTGCCTACGCGGAACTCGACGGCACGCTTGCCAGTCTCGTTTCGATCAACGTTGCCGATCCGAAGACATTCATTGGTCTTCTTATCGGTGGTTCGGTTGCGTTCTTGTTCTCTTCACTTGCCATCCGCGCTGTGTCTCGCACAGCCGGAACAGTTGTTGAAGAGGTTCGCCGTCAATTCCGCGAGAAGCCCGGCATCATGGATTACACCGAGCGTCCCGATCACGGCGCAGTGATCGACATCTGCACCCGTGCATCGCTTCGTGAACTTTCCACGCCAGCACTTCTCGCAGTCCTTACGCCCGTCATCATCGGCTTCGGCATTGGTTACCTTGCACTCGGTGCATTCCTTGCCGCTGCGATCGTGACTGGTCAGCTCATGGCCAACTTCTTGTCCAACGCAGGTGGCGCATGGGACAACGCCAAGAAGTACATCGAAGATGGCAACGAAGGCGGCAAGGGTTCGGAAACCCATAAGGCTGCCGTCATCGGCGACACCGTTGGCGATCCATTCAAGGACACCGCTGGCCCAGCACTTAACCCGCTGATCAAGGTGATGAACCTTGTGTCGCTCTTGGTGCTTCCCGCCATGATCGAACTGCAGCACAACAACATCCGCTTCGTCGTTGCCGGCGCAGCACTTGTGGTTGTGGTTGGCGCACTCGTGGTGTCGAAGCGCTTTGGCAGCGGCATCGATGCTGCTCCAGAAACGGTCAGTGCCTGATCCGATTAGACACTGACGTTCCAGTCGACAACGGAACGCAAAGGGGGCCTGGCATCAGCTAGGCCCCCTTTTCCGTTCCGTTATCTAGCAACCAACCATCCACATATTTCGAGCGAAATAAAAGGTTTCGTTCAGAAAGTCGGTGGAGACGCGTAACACTCGGTCAGCCTTCAAGAAACATTTCATCCATATGGTCTTCACAGCGCTGATTCCCATTCAGCTATTCACTGAAGGAGACCGTAGTGAAATTCACCGGAAGGAAGCTGGTCGTAGGGCTAGCCACGATGGCGGGGATGGTGGCACTTACCGCTGCTCCTGCATTAGCTCAGGAGGAGGTCACCGGAGTACTCGCCGAAGAGTCGCTCTCAGCGGAGGCTGTCCAAGTTGTGCTCGACAACATCTGGGTGCTTATTGCGGCCGTTCTCGTCATCTTCATGCAGGCGGGCTTTGCGCTCGTGGAGGCCGGCCTCACACGAGCAAAGAGTGTCGCCAACATCATGATGAAGAATCTGATGGACTTCGTAGTCGGCGTCCTCGTCTTCGCAGCAGTTGGCTTCGCTTTTGCCTTTGGCGAAGGCAACGGATTCATTGGCACCGAAGGATGGTTTCTCAACTCCGAAACCTTTAGCGCCGGCTGGTTAAACCTCAGTCTCCCTACCTTCTTCATCTTCCAGGTGGCATTTGCTGCGACTGCAGCAACAATCGTCTCTGGAGCCATGGCGGAACGGACCAAGTTCAAGTCCTACTTCGTCTACAGCGCACTGATTACCGCCATCGTTTACCCGATCATCGTCCACTGGGTGTGGGGTGGCGGATGGCTTGCAACACTCGGAACTCCGTTCCATGACTTTGCTGGTTCCGGTGTCGTTCACACCACTGGCGGAATCGCTGCACTTGTCGGCGCCGCGATCCTCGGGCCACGAATTGGCAAGTATGCAGCGGACGGGACACCACGCGCTATCCCTGGCCACTCGATTCCGTTTGCAATCATCGGTTGTTTCATCCTGCTGATCGGTTGGTTCGGCTTCAACGGTGGATCGGAACTCGCTGCAGACTCGGCTGTATCGGCGATCGCCCTCACGACACTGCTCGCTGGTAGTGCTGGAGCACTTGTTGCAACGCTGATTACTTGGTTCAAGGACGGGAAACCCGATGTCGCCATGGCAGGCAACGGTTTGCTTGCTGGCCTCGTAGGCATCACAGCAGGCTGCGCTGCGCTCAATAACTGGAGCGCCGTCATCGTCGGAGCAATCGCTGGCGCACTCGTTGTGGGCTCGGTGTACTTCTTCGATCGGATCAGGGTCGACGATCCCGTCGGTGCAATCTCAGTTCACGGAATCTGTGGAATCTGGGGCGTTATCGCTGTGGGCCTCTTCGCTGCTGAAGAGTCCGACTACTGGAAGCAAGGACTGTTCTTCGGAGGCGGCACCGACCAACTCCTTTCGCAGCTTCTTGGAGTCGCAGCGATCGTTGCCTTCACCGCCGTCACAATGACCATCATCTTCATGGCGATCAAATACACCATCGGACTTCGGGTGAGCCCGAACGAAGAGGTTGAAGGCCTTGATGTCCATGAGCACGGCTATGCCGGCTATGGAGTCGATGTCGTCACGGGATTCAGCGATGGAGTTCTCACCGGATCGACGGGTAGCCCCTCAGGAAAGCAGGTCTGACCATGGCAACACTAGTTACAGCAATCATCCGTCCTCATGCCCTTGACGGGGTCAAGAACTCTTTGAAGGCGGCCGGGATCACCGGTATCACTGCCTCAGAGGTCAAGGGCTTTGGTCGCCAGGGCGGTCAGACAGAAACCTACCGAGGTGCTGAATACAAGATTGATTTCCTGCCGAAGATCAAGTTGGAAATCATCGTGACGGACGATCTGGTGGACACAGTGATTTCCTCCATTTCGACGGCCGCATCTTCAGGAAAGATCGGTGATGGAAAGATTTGGACGATTCCCGTTGGGACCCTTGTCCGAATTCGAACCGGGGAGTTAGGCGACGAAGCCGTTTAATCCCTAGCCCGATCGTTGGAAGTTGAGAGGACCCGACTCCGGTCGGGTCCTCTCTCTGTTTTGCGTCACACCAGTTCTCGTCAGTTCGGGAAGTTCAGAGTGAAGATGGCGCCGCCGTTGTCGGCGTTTTCGACGCGAACCGAACCGCCATGGTTTCTTGCGATTTGATCAACGATTGAAAGCCCGAGACCTGAGCCTGGCTTCGAACGTGCAGCTGCAGATCGATAGAAGCGATCGAAAACATGTGGCTGATCAACAGGCGATACACCTGGACCGTGATCACGAACCTCGACAACGCCAGGTCGAACCGTAACTTCAACGGGTGATGGTTCATCGCTGAACTTCGCTGCGTTGTCAACAAGATTTCCGATTGCACGTGTGAGTTCACGCGGCCGACCAAGCATCGCCACTGGCTCGGCGACGACAACAACGTTGCGTCCGGTTCGTCGACGAGTACGTTCCGCTACTCGCTCCACAATCTGATCAAGCGACACTTGCTCTTCTGGTTCGTCATCCCAAGTATCAGTAGCGAGCTGCACAAGCTCATCAACAAGTGCACCCAACTCTCGCGTTTCCGACTGCAAATCAAGAAGGATGGCTTCGCGCGTTTCCACCGGAAGATCCGGATAGCGCTGGAGCGTCTCAACATTTGTTCGAAGGCTTGTCAGCGGGGTACGCAATTCGTGTCCTGCATCTTGCACAAGTTGTTGCTGCTGGTCGCGAGATTGACCCAGTGCAGCGAGCATGGTGGCGAATGAACGAGCTAAACGGCCGGGCTCGTCCTTACCCGCTGGAGGAACATCAACATCTAAACGACCGGTTGTTGCAACCGCTTCCGCCGCATTCGTGAGTTGCACTAACGGCTTGGTCGAGCGACGAGCGATCAACCACCCAACAAGTGCGCTCACTGCACTTGCGGCGATGACGACAAAGAAAAGCCAAATTTTCAAAGAGGAAAGTACTCGGTTGGTTTCGCCGTAGTCGCGCGCAATCTGAACTGCGCCGCCCTGAGCAATACCAACAGTCTTCACCCGCCACGTCGTTCCATCGCTCGACGCCGTGCGGGTTTGGGTCCCGCGACCCGTCGCAGCAATGACTCGATCTCGACCGTTGACCGGAAGTTCATCAACGCCGATCGCTACGACCGATGCTCCGGAACGGTCGAGACATTGAAACGCAACCCCATCAACCGAACCATCGTCACCGCCGCGGCGCACGCTCGGGAATTGGCGACGGTTCGTCTCACCGGAACACATCACCGCAGCTTGCCGTCCGTCAGGGTCTTGAAAACGCTGCGCGTAGGTATCAAGGTACTGATCAACCTCAACGCGGACTCGTTGATCAGTAACAACGTATGTGGTCGTTGCCACAATGATTGCGGTGACCGCAGTAAGCAACGCCATCGCAATTGCGATCTTCCCACGCAGCGTCATGACGCACGCAGGCTGTAGCCGACACCGCGGACGGTCTGAATAATTCTCGATTCGTTGCCTTCTTCGGTCTTACGTCGCAGATAGCCGATATAGACCGCAAGAGCTTTTGAGTCCGGGCCAAAGTCATAGCCCCAGATCTCGTCATAAATCGTGGAATGCGAAAGAACGACTCCTGTGTTGCGAGCAAGGAGTTCAAGAAGGTCAAACTCGGTCTTGGTCAATTCCATCTCGCGATCACCGCGCCAGGCTCGACGTGCTGCTTCATCGATAGTGAGATCGTCGACGGTGATCTGCGCTGGAGCATCTGCTTCATCGAATGTGCTCCGCCGCAGCAACGAACGAACGCGAGCAAGTAGTTCGTCGAGGGAAAATGGCTTGGGGAGATAATCATCAGCTCCGGCGTCGAGGCCGGAGACCCGATCGGAAACCTCTGTTCGGGCGGTGAGCACAAGAATCGGAAGACGAGAACCCGCCGACCGCAATCTTCGGCAAACGGTTAAGCCATCCATATTCGGCATTCCGAGATCAAGGAGAAGGAGATCTACTTCGGGACGACTGGCGGCCTCGAGCGCAGCGATTCCCTCGGTCACTGCAGTCACCACGTAGCCCTCAAGTTCAAGCGCTCGGGTAACCGATTCCCGAACCGCCCGATCGTCTTCTGCCACTACAAGGTGTGCGCCCATGGCATCGTTCTAGTCGCCAAGTGTGAGACGCGGGTAAGGGAGCGCCATCGGCTCCCTCACCACGCTCTTACCTGCCGCAGACAGGCTCCAGGAATGACTCAATCTTTCGTTTTTGGCTTCGATTTTGCTCACATGAAACTCCGACAGGTGAACCTGCGCCTATGGTCAGCCCAATGAATTCACCTCACTCCCCCCGACGTGCGCGGCGCTTGATTACCGCTGGCTTCTTCGCTGCCACCCTTGCTCTTGTTCCTGCACTCGTTGCCTGCGGTTCTTCTTCGAAATCCGATGACACGTCTGCATCGACGAGCACCACTCTGCCCGACGCTCGTACAAGAACACTCGACAAGGTCACCGTGACCGGCGATGTTGGAAGCAAGCCGACAGTCACGTTTGACCCTGCATTTGTTGGCGAAAAGGAAGACAGCCTTGTTCTTGTGCCAGGAACGGGCGCCGAGATCAAGGCAGGACAGCGCGTCACCGCCAACTACATCGCGATCAGCGGCAACGACGGAAGCGAACTCGACGACACCTACGGGAAGACTCCGCAGAACATCATCCTCGACCAAAATTCATTGCTTGCCCCCGTGTACAACGGAATGGTCGGTCAGAAAGTTGGCGCGCGCATCCTCGTTTCTGCTGATGTCACTGCTGAGCAAGGAACATGGATTCTCTTTGTCTTCGACATCACCGGCGCACAAGATGTCCCGACTTCGGCATCAGGTACTCCCGTCACTCCGCCGGCTGGCCTTCCCGTCGTCACCATTGTCGATGGTGTTCCGACCATCACGCCCCCTACCGGCACCCCCCCAACCACCCTCATTTCGCAGGTCCTTATTAAGGGAGATGGCCCCGTCATCACCGCAGGACAAACCGTCCTCATGCAATACACCGGCATGATCTGGGCCAGCGGCAAGGTATTCGACAGCTCTTGGGGCGGCGCTCCGGTGGAGTTCCCCGTTGGTGTCGGCCAAGTCATTCCTGGTTTCGATGAAGGACTCGTCGGACAGACAATCGGTTCACGAGTTCTGCTCGTCATCCCACCCGACAAGGGCTATGGAACCGACGGCAATGCACAGGCCGGAATTGCTGGAACTGACACGCTGATCTTTGTTGTTGATCTGTTGTTGGTGAGTTAACCGCCACCAGTTACAAACCGGGATACCCGAGCATCATCGAGGCCATTAACGGCGACTCCGGCCCTTCGGTCGGTTTCGTTGGCACCTTCGTGATTTCATCGGCATGTTCGGCAACGAGTTCGGGTGTGAGGTCTCGATCGGTGAACCCGTCATTCACTGCGAAAGCAACGCGACCTACGTAACCCGCCCCAACAGCAAAGCACTGTCCACTCACATCACAACTTTCGTGCGCTAACCACACCACGAGCGGTGCGACCTTCTCGGGATGCAACCACTCTGCGAGTTGATCGCTCCACGGGATCGGACCAAAACCTGTTCCGATGCGCGTCTTCGCATACGGCGCGATCACGTTGACGCCAATGCCTGCAGCCTCGCCTTCTTTTGCCATCGCAATCGTCAGACCAATCACACCGGCCTTCGCCATTGAATACACCGTGCTGTTCTCGAATCCGCCGTAACCAGCACCCGAAGAAACGTTGATGATGCGCCCACCCCCGTTTTGCTGCATGACACGCCATGCAGCACGACCAACATTGAGCGTTCCCATCAACTGCGTCGAGATGACGGTGTCGATGTGCTCATCGGGGAAGTTCGCGAAAGGCTGCATTCGGACTTGCCCGGCGTTGTTCACACAAATATCGACTGTCCCGAATGCGTCGAGCGCTGTCTGAATAATCGCGTTGGCACCTTCGACAGATGCGACCGTGTCGTAGTTCGCAACAGCCTTTCCGCCTGCAGCAATGATCTCGGCCACAACTTCGTCGGCCGGATTGACCGCAGGGACGGCGCCGTTGTCGTCGGTGTCACTGATGGCGACACCGAAATCGTTCACGACGACTCGGGCTCCCCGAGCGGCGAGAAGCAGCGCGTACTCGCGGCCCAGACCA
>JBIIVE010000151.1:0-2901 GCA_044339605.1 Acidimicrobiales bacterium | reverse complement strand
TTGCCGTTGAACGTCACGTTGCCCTAACTGCGAACACTGCGTTTGACGAGGCACTCGTCGAGCGTGTGGCATCGGCAGTGCATTGGTTGTCGAAACGGCAGCGGAGAAGCCGCCTTCGTCCGGCTCGATCGTTCTTCGGAGTCGGGGAGGGCCCCGACTGGCTCGCCGAAGAGGATCGACGCGCCTACGACGCACGCTGGACTGCGCGCGCGTATCGCTCGGCGGTTTTGTTGCTCGATGCCGCCGGTCAGCCCGACGCAGCGCAGGCAGTTCGACTCCACCTCAATTCGCTCACAGAAGAGATGGCCCGTCGTTCGATCGCCTTAGATGGTCCTGGTGATGGCGCACGACTCGCTGATACAACCGGGCAACTTCGCAGCGACCTTCTCGAAGGTGAACCTCTGTGGACTTGGTCAAGTGCAACGGACGCGCACGATCCGGCCCGAACCGCGGCGTTCCTGCGCAATGTTCGTTCAATTGTCGTGAACGACGATGGCCCGACCATTGACCTTCTTCCCAGTTTCAGCGAGGAATGGCTGGGGCAGCCGGTTGCGGTTCATCGATTGCCGACGATCGGCGGTTCGTTGTCCTTCGCGTTGCGCTGGCACGGTGCACGACCAGCGCTGCTATGGGAAGTGGAAGGCGACCGATCCTTCACCCTGACCTGCAGTGCGATCGACGCGTCATGGTCAACCTCTGAGCATCGTGGTGAAGTTCTCCTAGAGGCACCAATCATGGATCACGTTCATACTCATCTCACCCATGATCATGGTCATGATCACGACCACAATCACGATCACGGTCACGACCACCCGGAGCGGGTCGTCGATCCCCCCGCCCAAGGCGGAGGCTCCTTCTCCTGATCTGGTGGGGCCCGCGGAGCGGCCGAGCGATTCGGGTCCGTTGCGGAAAATCAGCCCTTGCCCTCGCATGTGCCTCGGGTCACGTCTAAGGTTCCGCCGACCGCAGGGTTCCGTGGGGTCCCCTGAACCAAACCGTCGGCTGTGGCCGAAGGAGGCAGTAATTATGGAGAAGCGTGCGGGATTCCGCCGCTGGGCACCGGTAGTCGCAGCAGTCATGGCCGTTGGCCTGATTGCGTCGGCGTGTGGTGGATCGGGCTCAAATGGCTCGGACTCAAGCGGCAAGACCACTGACGTAACGATCAAGGCATCAGGGCCGCCCAAGTCTGGCGGCTCGATCAAGTTCGCGCTTGAAGCTGAGACTGACGGTTTCAACCCATCCAGCAACCGTTGGGCGATTTCTGGCTACATGGTCGGTAACGCAGTATTCGATCCGTTGACGGCCTACGACGCCGAAGGCAAGTGGGCCCCGTACTTGGCAAAGTCATTTACGCCGAGCGCCGATTTCAAGACCTGGACAGTTGACCTTCGTGCCGGAGTGAACTTCTCCGATGGCACCCCAGTCGATGCCGCTGCGGTGAAGCTTGCTCTTGACACTGTGAAGGCCAATGCCCTCACCGGTGCCGCACTTGCGAACATGTCCACCATCACGGTTGTCTCGCCGTCGCAGCTCACGATTGCAACAATCGATGCGTGGGCTTCGATGCCGGCACAGCTCACGACGCAGGTCGGATTCGTTGCTGCTCCTGCCCAGTACAAGGCCGAAGGCGCTGCCGCAACGCGTCAGCCCATCGGTTCCGGGCCCTTCATTCAGAAGGAATGGGTTCCCGACAGCCGCTGGGTCGGCACGAAGAATGCCAACTACTGGCGTTCAGATGACAAGGGCAACAAGCTTCCATACCTCGATTCGGTGGAGTTCCGTCCGATCGTCGATCCACAGAACCGAGTGAATGCACTCATTTCGGGCGATGTTCAGATGATTCACACCACTGACTGGCCGGCGATCAACCGCCTGCAGTCCGAGGCCGCGTCGGGCAACATTCAGTTCGTTGCCGACAACACCGAAACCGAAGAGTCATTCCTGATGTTCAACACGTCGAAGGCTCCGGTCGACGACGTACGAGTGCGTCAAGGGCTCACGCTGTGCACTGATCCCAACGCTGTTCTGGTTGTGAGCGAGACGCCGGCCGAACGTTTGGCTGATAGTCAGTTCACGAAAGACTCGCCGTGGTATTCCGAAAACGGTTTCACCACCAACGATGTGGCAAAGGGCAAGGCGCTTATCGATCAGGTAAAGGCTGAAAAGGGCCCGATCACTGTCTCGATTGGCACCACGCCAGTTCCAGCCAACACCAACACCACCGCTCTTATTAAGCAGCAGTGGGAAGCGTGTGGCGTGACTGTGAACACCACCACAACCGACCAGAGCAAGTTTGTTTCCGACACGGTGACCGGTAACTACACGGTCAACTTGTGGCGTCAGTTCGCAGCTTCTGATCCCGACGGCGATTACGTCTGGTGGACCGGTAGGAACACGGTTGGTCCGCTCACACTGAACATGGCTCGTCTCAAGGATGCTCAGATTGATGCTGCACTCGACAAGGCTCGTGCCTCAAACGACCCGGCTGTACGTAAGCAGGCCTATGCCGACATGCAGAAGCGTCAAACCGAGTTGGCTCCCTACGTCTGGCTCTCTCATAGCCAGTGGGCGATCGGTGCGGCCAAGAACGTCCGTAACATCACGAACCAGACTCTTCCCGATGGACAGGCAGCACTGCCGTTCCAGCGTGGCGAGCTTCGCTTGACTCAGACCTGGGTCGAATAAGAAACCCAGAACTGACCTAGTTGTTGAAAGGGCCCGGTGCTTCGGCATCGGGCCCTTTCGCGTTTCTTGGAATTCCGACATGAAGTGATGATCGGCGTTACTCTTCGCGCAAGGGGTGGTCAACATGAGTCAAGACTCAAGGTTGCGTCAGTTCGTTTCGGCGGTTGCTGCGGTGGTTGCACTGGGGCTGTTCGCTGCTGCCTGTGGCGGTTCGGG
>JBIIVE010000150.1:0-2904 GCA_044339605.1 Acidimicrobiales bacterium | reverse complement strand
CGGTAGGCGTCGTAGATGCCGTCGATTTTCTTGATCGACCAAAGAAGAGGACTCAACTGAGAGACGTCGCCCAATTCGAAATCGAAACGCATCGATGAGATTCGGTCGGAGCCGGTCACCGTGTTGCACGACACGATATTGACGTGGTGATCGGCCAAAGCCGCAGACACGTCGCGTAGAAGTCGTGAACGATCGAGACCCTTCACTTCGATCGAAGCAATGAACATTGCGGCGATATCGCTATCCCACTCAACGTCGATAAGGCGATCAGCCTGTCCGCCGGAAAGAGACATGGCGTTTGCACAATCGGATCGGTGAACCGATACGCCGCGACCTCGCGTAACGAAGCCCATGATTTCATCGCCCGGAACCGGGGTACAGCACCGCGACAGACGAACCATGACGTCGTCGAGTCCTTCGACGTGCACACCCGAAGGACTTCCTCCGACGCGTTCCGAACGGCGCCGTGTATGAACTGTGGTCGACAACTGTTCTTCTCGGCCCGGCTCGACTGACTCAAGCTTCTTGCGAATTCGCTCGGCAACCGATTGCGCAGACTGGTGGCCACCGCCGATTGCCGCATGGAGCGACTCGAGATCGGTGTAGTTGAGTTCCGTCGCAATTTCCTCAAGAACCCGGGACTGGCGGATCTTCTGCACCGGAAGTCCTTCACGACGAAGCGCCTTGATGAGATCGTCGTTTCCATTTTCGATTGCGTCTTCGCGTCGTTCTCGCGAATGCCAAGCCTTGACCTTGTTCGCGGCCTTATGAGAAACCACAAAGCGCAACCAGTCCTGTGAGGGACCACTGCTTTCGACCTTCGACGTAAAGATCTCGACCGAATCACCCGATTGAAGCTCGGTATCGAGAGCAACTAAACGCCCATTGACGCGTGCACCGATACAGGAATGACCCACATCGGTATGGATCGCATAGGCGAAATCGACAGTGGTGGCTCCGAGGGGAAGCGTGACCACTTTGCCCTTGGGCGTAAAAACGAAGACTTCGTCCTGCTCAAGATCAATCTTGAGATTGGCCATGAACTCTGATGGGTCAGAGGTTTCGGTTTGCCAATCGACGATTCGGTTCAGCCATGCCAGATCAGCAGAACTTTCGTTGTTGTCCTTGTAATTCCAGTGGGCGGCAACTCCGAACTCGGCGCGGCGATGCATTTCAAGAGTTCGGATCTGGACTTCAAGAGATTTGCCACCGGGACCAACCACGGTGGTGTGAAGCGATTGGTAGAGGTTGAACTTGGGCATAGCCACGTAATCCTTGAAACGCCCCTGAACTGGCTTCCACGTTGCGTGGATCGAACCGAGCGCTGCGTAACAGTCCTTTACGGTGCCAACGATGACCCGAACCGCGACGAGATCAAAGATTTCGTCGAAGCCGCGACCCTTCACCACCATTTTCTCGTAAATACTCCACAAATGCTTTGGTCGGCCTGTGACCTCGGCGGTGATGTGTAGTTCGCTGAGGCGACCGCGGACGTCTTCAAGAACATTGGTCAGGTAGACATCGCGCTCTGGGGCGCGGGTGGCGACCATGTGATCAATTTCGGCGTATCGCTTCGGATGAAGTGACGCGAAGCAGAGATCTTCAAGCTGCTGCTTGAGTTCTTGCATGCCAAGGCGATGGGCAAGTGGCGCATAAATGTCGAGAGTTTCCTGCGCCGTGCGGTGCTGCTTCCATGCGGGCATTGCGGCAATGGTCCGCATGTTGTGCAGTCGATCAGCGAGCTTGATGATGAGGACACGGAGATCCTTGGCCATCGCCACGAGCATTTTGCGAACAGTGGCCGCCTGTTGCGCTTCTTTGCTGTCGAACTTAATGCGATCGAGTTTCGTGACGCCGTCCACAATTCGGGCGACGTCCTCGCCGAATTCTTTCTCGACATCGATCAGAGTTGCGCCGGTGTCTTCCACCGCATCGTGCAAAAGCGCAGCGGCAATAGTGACGTCATCAAGACCAAGCTCGGCACAGATCTTGGCCACCGCGACCGGGTGCGTGACATAGGGCTCGCCTGACTTACGAGATTGGCCTTCGTGCGCAGCCGCCGCCCGGTCATAGGCGCGCGTGATCAGCGACGGTGATGAACGCGGGTGATGGGACTGAAATATTGCAACGAGCGGGGCGACCTCTTCGGATGGCGCTGCGACATGACGTCGCCATGGCAGCACACGATTGACGGTCGCCATTGGTTAGACCCTCGCCCATGCACGACCGGGCGGACATACCCCGGAAGCGGTTCTGACCGAACTCATCATGGCTCCACGGTACAGGCGGAGCGTCCCCGCCCCGACTCTTTGCCTAGCGCTTTCGCTGGTTTTTGCGCGGCCGCGGCGGAATCACGACAGAAGGCGATGAAACTTGTGTCGATTTCTCAGCAGAATCCGCTGAAGCCACCGTCGGGCTCGACGCGATCGCCGACGAATCCGCACCCGTCAGACCAATTCGATCCACAGATCGTGTGACGTCCACACCTTGGGATTGCAATCGCTCACGGATCGCCTTGTATTTGGATTCACGTTCCTTTAAGGCGACGAGAACGGGTGCGGCAACAAAGACCGAGGAATAAGCGCCGGCGAGCATTCCGACGGTGAGTGCCACGGCGAACTCCTGCAGAGTGACCGCGCCCATGATGAATGCTCCGACGATCAACAATGAGAGAACTGGCAACAGCGAAGAGACCGTCGTGTTGATCGAACGCAGAAGCACCTGGTTCATCGACAACGAAGTCATCTGCCCATAGGTCATGCGCCCGCTTTGACCGACGAGTCCCTCGTTTTCCTTGATTTTGTCGTCAACCACGATCGTGTCGTAAATCGAGTAGCCCAGAATCGTGAGGAAAGCGATCACAGTCCCAGGCGAAACCTCAAACTGGAAGATGGAATAAACACC
>JBIIVE010000149.1:0-2905 GCA_044339605.1 Acidimicrobiales bacterium | reverse complement strand
GGACACCGACGTTGCGCGTCGCGACGGCGAAGCCCAACCTCAACTCCTTCGGCACGAGCTGCTGGCGATGTTGCCGTGACTCGATTCGCCGCAATAACAGCAACGGCTTCATCGGCCGAGGCTGCTGTTGCGATCACTGGCCAATCTGGACACAGCACTACCAGTGTCCGCACGTTCATAGCGTCACCATTTCAACGACTAAACGGTCAACGGCTGAACGCGACAACCGTCCCGTCCTCGCATTCAGACTCTGCAGTTGCGACCCGCGCGTCGACAGATGGCAACAACAACTCGCATCGTGCCGTACGACTTGCTCGTCCCCGCCCATTGATACCAACACGCACACGACGCGAACGCAGGTGGCCATAACCGCAACCCAAACCCTCCCATTGCGCGTCGCTAACGGTGAGCGAAAGATCGGCAGACAGCGAGGAGTTCACGGCGCCACCCGGAGACACAACGATGAGGATCGATCCTCGCTCACGAAGTCGTGATGCAAGCCGACGACCATCGGATGGACGAAGCGACAGACGCGCGTCGAGCACGATGACATCGACAGCACCGATCAATGCAGCGAGCACATCGACGTGCCGTCCTGAATTCCCTGGATCAATGAAGGCAACCCGTTCCGCATCGAGGTTCGCTTCAAGAACTGCAGCCGGCGCGAGATCGTTCAGCCCCACAACCACGACCCATGACCCTGACTGCGAAGCAGCCGTGCTCAGTTGCAGCGCCAGCGAGGTCGCCCCCACTCCCCCGATGGTGATGGTCGAACCACGAATGAGTCCCCCATCGGGCACAAGCCGTTCCAGAGGTTCCAGCACTGGCACCACCGCTTGGCGCGCCAAGACCACGGGCCGAATACGTTCGGCCAGTTCTTGCAACGAAGGCGGCGCTACAGAGGAAGGAAGGGCGGCGGGAAGAACCACCCCACCAGTATCGAACAGATGTTCGATCAAGGCAACTGGTTAGTCGCCGAACCCTTCGGGCATAACAACTTCGACGCCTTCTCGGTAATAGATAAAGAGTTCCTCGAGCCGTTCCTTCAGCCCTGAAGACCCACCGCTGACGCTCACCGTGATGACATTGCCATTGACGTGCACTGATTCAACGCCGCCAGCTTCGAACAACGTGCGGGCGACAAGATCGGCCGGGCGATCGGCGACGGCATCGTCGGCCGAACGGTAAATCTCGTGTCCCATACCGGTGAGGGGACGATTGGTCTCAAAGCGGACCACGCCACTCACTGAGGACGGCTTTTCGATGACGGTAACTGGCTGACCCATGGGGGTGAATGTAGCCGGGTCAGGCCCGACTGCCCTCCATCGGTGCGCCATCGCGGCCGCTGCGCAGCCCCATTGCCCCGATCTGCCAAACCAGAGCGGCAAGAACCACCGACACGACACCCAAACCCACATGAACGATCTTGAACGGAGCTTCGTGGTCGGCCACGAGGATCATGGGTACTCGGACGAGCCACACCACCACCGTGAGCACAGCCGCCGTCATGAGAACTTTCGCTCCCCCGGCGCCAAGATTCGATTTCCAGGCCTTTGCCACAACGACCACAACCGCCACTGCGAATCCCAAAAGCACGAGTGAAAGCACCGTGGAAAATGTTTTGGCGCCGGTGGATTCTTCGGAACGCAAGGTGTTGGAGATGCGGTTACCCCAAACAAACACCGTCCAGGCGACGAAGGCAAGAAGGACGATACGGGAGCGGGGGTTCATGACGCGAGGGTACCCGCCACCCGCTATACGCCGAACTACCCGGCGTTGAACAAACTCGCCTGCGCCGTTACCGGCTCAGAACGATGAATGCCCGACCACGGCAGATCGTCCATGTACGACCACGAACGCCGATGAATCGTGGTCGGCCCTAATGCAGAAAGCGCCATGCGGTGTCGCGGACACGGATAGCCCTTGTTGCGATGGAAGTCGTAGGCCGGAAAGTTTTCAGCCTCGGCCCGCATCATGCGATCGCGACTTACCTTGGCCAAGATCGAGGCAGCTGCAATCGACACACACGTTGCATCGCCCTTCACGATTGTCTTGGTGATTCCGCCGCCGACGAAATCATGCGAACCATCGAGCAGTACCCGATCGGGTCGAGTACCAAGCGATTCGATCGCGCGACTTGCTGCAAGTCGCAATGCTGCAGACATGCCGAGGTCGTCACATTCCTGATGCGTCACAATGCCGAGTGACCACGCATCGCACCACTCGGCAACACGATCGAACATCGACTCGCGTTCTGTCTCGGTCAGCATCTTGGAATCACGAAGCTTGTAGACACGCCGATCCTTCGGAACAACCGCAGCTCCGATGACGAGAGGACCTGCCCATGCTCCGCGACCAACCTCGTCGAGCCCGACGACAATCGAGTGCCCCTCGGCCCACAATTGTTTTTCATTTGTGAGCGTTGGCGAACTGTTACGCAGACCAGCGCGAAGTTGCCGAACCGAACCAGCCATAACGTCGAACGTAGCGGCGAGAACAGCGCTAGACCGGGATCACTTCTCGATCCAAGTCTCGGTCAGTTTCACGGTGCCACCCTGGAACGACTGCGCCTTTGCCCCATCAG
This sequence comes from Acidimicrobiales bacterium, assembly GCA_044339605.1. Lineage (GTDB taxonomy): Bacteria > Actinomycetota > Acidimicrobiia > Acidimicrobiales > Acidimicrobilacustridaceae > Acidimicrobilacustris. Next base: position 321 of record JBIIVE010000149.1, on the reverse strand, counting down.
GAAGCGTCATTGACGTGAAGTTCCGAATGTTCTTGGCAGCACCGAGCGCCCACTGCGAGTGAGCGAGCCAGATGTATGGGACCAATGCCGTCTGCCGTTGCTGGACAGTGGCATAGGCCTCTTTGCGCACAGCCAAGTCCGGAGAACCCCGACCCTTATCGAGTGCTGCGTTCAGTTCCGGATCGTTGAGTCGAGCGAAATTCAACGCCAGCGGACCAGTGGCGTTCTTGCCCGTCCACCACACGTAATCGACAGCGGGATCACTTGCACTGAACTGACGAGTCAAGTTGGCCTGATAGCCGCCAGTCGCCATGTCGAGGA
>JBIIVE010000148.1:0-2939 GCA_044339605.1 Acidimicrobiales bacterium | reverse complement strand
ACAACAGGAGCGTCAGTCGTCAGCATCGATACGCCATTTGGACATGTGGACTGTCGAGAGCCACTTGTCTTTGCAAAGCATGCTTCGGCGATCGTCTTGGGTGATCCGTCGCGCATGAGATACGGATGAGACGTTTCTACTCCGGTGTCGATCACCGCAACCGTTGACCCAGCACCTTTCCAGCCCGCAGCCCACGCAGGTAGTGCCCCCATCGTGGCCGTCGAGTTGATCGAACTTGGAATCGCCAACGACTGCGATTCTGTCATTGACAACGGAAACAACGTTTGGTCGTCATCTGCAACAACTTCAACCTGTCCTGACTGACGAGTTGCTTCAACGCCAGTCACATCAAGCGTTAGCGCAACATATGGAAGGGTACCGACATCTTTCACCTGACTCCAACTGCCAACAGGAAGTTTTGCCAGCAGCGCGTCTCGAGCAGCGCGAACCTGATCGATTCGTTCGTCATCGGTTCCAGTCGGGTTGATAGCTAGTTTCAGAATTACTGGCGCATTTTGTCCCGAGTCAATGTTCTGTTGGACTTCGGGAAGCACCTTGACCTGATCTGGGGCAATTGGGTCGGGTGCTACCGATGACCCCGTGGGGCCAGACGTCGATGATCTGTTGGACTCGGTCGAAAGTGTTGACTGTCGAACAGAAACGCTGCGGTCCACGACCGACACCACGCCCCACAGCACCGCAGCAACTGTGAGCAAACCAAGTACAGCGAGCAATCGGTTTCGAGTTCGGGACATTCGGGTCTCTGATCAGATTCGAGGGCGTGGCCCCGTGCGAAGTCAGCACTAATGCGTTCTCCGAGGTAACCGTCTTCTGCAAGGCAAACGTTACGCCCTGCCCCGCCTTTTCTTTCAGCAGTGCCCCTAGGGCTCTGTGGTTTCTACGGCGTTGAGGGCATCCAGCAGCGGCTGCACATGGCCGCCCACATAGTTGCCCTCGAACTCCCACTTTTCCGAGGCAGAGGCATGGAGAATCTCGAAGGTGCGCACGGTGGTCCGCACATGGACCTCGACCTCAATCTCGGCCCGGGGCAGCGCAAAAAGCACTTCGCCAGCGGTGCGGTGCATCGCCTTGTGGCCAACATGCCAGGCGTACATGTTCTTCTCTGACACCGCAATGAGTGAAAAATACGGAGCTTGGTGGATCACCATGCCGTCGTCGGTCCTCGTGACGAGGCCGCCACTGTTGTGGCCTTTCTTGTAGCCAATGGCCGTGCCGGCAAGGCTCAGTACGGCGCCAGTAAGGCCGCCGCCCACCATGTCGCTCGCCACATCTCCGGCTTCCATGCCAGCCAATGTTCCACCCGAACTCCCTCGGGCCTGAAACCACGCCGCAGCAATGATCGTGTCGGTATCGCCGACCGCCTTCTGCGCGATTGCTATGGGGCGCCGTTCAGTCATAGATCGCTTCGACCGACCAACTCCCCTGCTCAATCTGTACGAGTAACGCCCGACCATCGACCAGTGCCAACTGCAAGCGGGCACGACGACGATGCGTGAGTTGATCCCACCACCGTTCATCGCATGGCCATGGCCCGGCCCACCCCGCGATCGAGACCCCGCCTCGTGCCGCGTCACCGAATTTCACCATTGAAGGTTCAGCGCTCAGCGTTCCCCGCCCACTGACCCATACCGCAGCGCCGCGCGCATCAAGCACTTGGATCGCCAGCAGTTCAGACGGAAGCAAGGTTGGTAACGGTGAAGGGACTCGGCCCGGCCACGGTGCATCAAGCGCAACACCGCGTCCTTGACCATCGTCACCATCAACGCCAACAAACGGCGCGCGCACTACGACATCGGCTGGGCCTCGACCACCACGCCGCTCAGGGATAGTGACCGCAGCAACTCCCAACATCCCCTGCACGCGCGCCAACGCCCGACCAGCGCGTTCATCGGCCTCGGTCTCACCACCCCAGAACCCGTGTTGTCGTCCCCGGGCGGGCATCACTTCGTCAGGAACAAGCAGCAACCTTGAAACCCCGCCACTTGGCCGTTGCGCGCTCGGACCGTTCAGCCATCCATCAAGTTGCCAACGAACACGATCGACAATCGCTGTCGACGACAGCGCTCCTTCGTGACGCCATACGCGTTCAAGTCGTTCGCCAGCATCGGTTTCAATGACGACAAGCAAACGAGTACACGCCAAACCCTCGGCGCAAAGTCGGTCGTGCAAGTCGTCGGCTACAGAGCGCGCAGCAAACGCAGCGATGTCGACACGTTCGGCAGGCGGATCGATGACCGACTCCACATCAAATGATCGCGGTGGAGGCCCAACCGAGGACGGTCGATCATCAATCCCCCGAGCGAGTCGGTGAAGAAATCGACCTTCAACACCAAACCGAGCAACGACATCATCGACATTGAGCGCAGCAAAGTCTCCGAGCCGACGTAACCCAAGTCGACACAAGACATCGGCCAACTCGGGACGACCAAGCACGCTCACGGGAAAGGGAAAAAGAAACTTTGCTGATTCCCCTGAAGGAATCACGCTCACATGGCTAGGCCGAGCAACCGCGAGTTCTGCAGCTCGGGTCGCAGCAAAGATGCCATCGGCAACACCGACCCCAACCGCATCGAACCAACCCGATGACCCCAGTGCTTCGTTAATCTCAGAAGCCACCAGCCCCGCCAATGGCTCATCTCCACCGAAATACCGAGAAGGCCCAAGAATTGGAAACGCAAGCGATCCGGGAGAAGACAGTTCAACCCGTGGAGTGAAGCGATCAACAAGCGCAGCGATTGCAGCAAACACTCGAGCGTCTCGATCAGGATCGGGATCAACGATGTGCAATACCGGACACCGACGTTGCGCGTCGCGACGGCGAAGCCCAACCTCAACTCCTTCGGCACGAGCTGCTGGCGATGTTGCCGTGACTCGATTCGCCGCAATAACAGCAACGGCTTCATCGGCCGAGGCTGCTG
>JBIIVE010000147.1:0-2956 GCA_044339605.1 Acidimicrobiales bacterium | reverse complement strand
ATTGAGCAGATCGCCGATTTGCGGCCCACCACCATGCACGACCACTACTCGGATACCAACTGAGTGAAGCAAAACAATGTCGGCCGCGAACGATTCAGCAAGCGATACATCGGTCATTGCGTTGCCGCCGAACTTCACGACAATGGTCTTGCCCCAAAACTCTCGGAGAAACGGAAGCGCCTCGATGAGAACCTCGGCGGTGGCCATTGCTGGACCCGAATGGGATGACGGAGCTGATGCTCCTGGCTTTTTGTCTGGCGATGCGCTCATGAGGTGCCCATGTTCTCGTCGATGTACGCGTGCGAAAGATCATTGGTGAGGATTGTTGCCGTGCCGGATCCGAGTCCGAGATCGGCAACGATTTCGAGATTGCGTCCGGCCATATGCGCTGCAACAGCGCCGGCGTCGTGCTCGGCATCGATTGCGCCACGACAGACGGTGATGCCGCCATAGGAAACAGAGAACTTCGCGGGATCGAACTCGATGCCACACGAACCGAGATCGCTCGCGATTCGACCCCAATAGGGATCGCAGCCGTACCACGAGCACTTCACAAGATTGCTACGCGAGACATAACGCGCCCCGATCAACGCTTCGGCGTCTGAAACAGCGCCGGCAACTGTCATGCGCACGACTTTGGTTGCGCCTTCGGCGTCGGCACACATCTGGGCTGCGAGACTTGCACACGCTTTCGCAACCGCATCATTCAGTGCAGCTTCGTCGACGGGGCCAGCGAGCCCGCTCGCCAACAACAACACGGTGTCGTTCGTCGAAGTGCAACCATCGACATCGAGAGCGTTAAACGAATCAGCAACGCCGTAGACCAGCGCCGCTTTGAGCTGTTCTGGCGTTGCGGATGCATCGGTTGTAAGTACCGCAAGCATTGTGGCCATATTGGGCGACAACATCGCAGCACCCTTCGCCATGCCTCCGACCACAAAGCCTCCGCCGTCGATGACAACCTGCTTAGCCACAGTGTCGGTTGTCATGATCGCTGTTGCTGCGGCTTGCCCGCCATCGGCAGACCGTGCAGCTACGACGGCGGGAATGCCCGCATTGATGATGTCGATCGGCATAGGGATTCCGATGAGTCCGGTGGAACAGACAAGGACCTGGGAAGCGTCGACACCGAGTTCGGCCGACACGGCCGCACACATCGCTTCAGCGTCGTCGAGACCTTGCTGGCCCGTTGCGGCATTCGCGTTACCGCTATTGAGCACAACGGCAACAGCGTGACCGTTCGTGGCGTCAAGATGTGCTCGAGTCGTGATCACCGGCGCGGCAGTCATCTTGTTTCGCGTAAACACACCAGCCGCAGCGACGGGAAGGCCGTCAGCAGTTGCGACAAGTGAAAGATCGGGATTGCCAGATGGCTTGATGCCAGCAGCAACGCCGCCAGCAACGAAACCGGGAGCAGCGGTGACGCTCATGGGTACACCCCGATCGACGAAAGGCCAGTCGCTTCAGGCAATCCGGCAAGGATGTTGGCGCATTGCACAGCCTGACCGGATGCGCCCTTTGTGAGATTGTCGATTGCGCCGATCGCAACGATGTGGCCGGTGCGTTCGTCGGCCCGAACAGTGACGTGTGCGGTGTTTGAACTCAAACATGCTTTCGTCGACGGCGAACCTTCGGTAACGACAACAAATTGTTCATCGGCGTAGAACTCTTCATAAATCTCGAGCAACTGTTCGGTGGACTTGGCACCAGTGGGCCGCAGGTAACAGGTTGCGAGCATTCCCCGATTCATCGGAGCGAGGTGCGGGGTAAACAACACCGAGACAGACGAAACTGCCGCCGACGCGAGCGCGGCGACGTTTTGTTCAATTTCTGGCGTATGCCGATGGTTCAGTAACCCGTAGGCAGTGAAGTCTTCATCGACCGTACAGAACGTGGTGTTCGGCTTGGGTGGTCGACCAGCGCCGGACACGCCGCTTGCAGCATTGACCACAATTCCGTCGAGATGGACGAGTCCGTTCACAATGAGCGGCGCAATCGCCAAGGTCGTACACGTGGGGTAACACCCCGGAAGGGCAACCGCTGACGCGGTTGAAATTTGGGCCCGATACAACTCGGGCAATCCGTAGGCAAACTGCGGAAGGAGTTCAGGACACGGATGCGATTCGCCGTACCACTGCGGGTAGAGCGATGCATCTTGCAGCCGAAAATCGGCAGCGAGATCAACGACCCATTTCACTTTCTCGACAAGTGTCGGCATAAGTGCTTGCGACGCACCGTGCGGCAGTCCGCAGAACACCAGATCGACATCATCGAGCAGCGAATCTTCGTAGGCCGCGAACTCAATGCCGCCATACGCGGCCGCAAGACTTGGGTACAGATCAGCTATCGCGACCCCCGCCTGGCTATCGCCCGTGGCGAAGACCAGTTCGAAGTCAGGGTGCGCGGCAATGAGCCGAAGAAGTTCCGCCCCGGTGAAACCCGACGCGCCGATAATTCCAACAGAAGTCACCTCTGCAAGATACATGATCATGCAGACAAATGCAAGATTATGCATATCAATGCAAGGGGCACCAGTACTTCGTGGAGCCCTTTGGCCTCTAGCCCCGCAGAATTGCTCCTGCTGAAGCTGCCCCATCGACCACCGTGCGCTGGATTCCCGAGAGGTCTTCCTCGGTCAGCGTGCGGTCCGGGGCTTGCAGTCGTAAACGGTAGGCGAGGCTGCGGTGGCTTTCGGGGACCGGATGACCACGGAAGACATCGAACAGCGAAAGGCCGACCAACAGGGGGCCAGCGGCTTCACGGATCACCGTGGCGATGGTGGAAGCGGCGACTGAATCGCTGACCTCGAACGCCAGATCGAGATCGCTCGATGGATAGCGACTGATGTGGTGGTAGCGATGCTCGCCGTGAGGCGCTGCCAAGGCGGAGCCAAGGTCGAGTTGAAGCCACGCAACCCGCTCGCGAATGCCCAGTGCATCGAGCACACCTGGATCGA
>JBIIVE010000071.1:0-11361 GCA_044339605.1 Acidimicrobiales bacterium | reverse complement strand
GCTCCACACCGAGATCTACACCATTCCTCGGCATCCCCTTCGCTCAAGCACCCGACAGCCAAAACTGGCCCGCCTACAACATGGCAGAGCGAGCGACGGCAATTCTCGGCAGAGATGTCGCCATTGAACGTGACCCGAACCGCCCAGTTCGGCAAGCATGGAACTCATGATCACATCTCATTGATCTGATCAACACTTTCAGGGGGAACAATGAAGTACGCATCACTCGGAACGACTGGTGTCTCGGTCAGTCGCTATTGCCTCGGCGCAATGATGTTCGGCCAAATGGGTAATACCGATCACGCCGAATGCATACGCATCATCCACAAAGCTCTCGATGCGGGTATCAACTTCATCGACACTGCCGACGCGTACTCCGGCGGAGAAAGCGAAGAGATCGTCGGCAAAGCAATCGCCGGTCGTCGCGATGAACTCGTGATCGCCACGAAGATGTATCACCCGATGGGTTCCGACCGGAACCAAAAAGGCAACTCACGTCGATGGATGGCCCAAGCAATCGAAGGGAGCCTCCGCCGTCTCGATACCGACCGCATCGACCTCTTCCAATTGCACCGCTTCGACGAGAGCGTTGCTCTTGAGGACTCAATGAGCGGCCTCACCAATCTCACGGCCGCCGGCAAGATCATTTACGCCGGGCACTCCGCGTGGCCCACTGAGCGAATGGTCGAAGCGCATTGGACCGCCGAGAAAATGGGCTTCGTAAAGTTCCGCTGCGAACAAGCCTCATATTCGATTCTCAAGCGTCGCATTGAACGTCAAGTCCTTCCGACGTGTTCGCGTTATGGAATGGGCGTCATCACCTACAGCCCTCTTGGCGGAAGCTGGCTTTCGGGTCGTTACCGCGAAATCGGCGACGTTCCTGAATCTTCCCGTCTCGCCATGATGGGCAAGCGATGGGGCCAGGAACTCGACAGCCCACAAAATCGGGCACGGCTCGACGCAACGGTTGCCTTGCAGTCGCTCGCTGATCAGGCCGGGCTTCCGCTCGCGCATCTCGCGACTGCGTGGGCCATGGAACACCCAAATGTGACTTCAGTGATCATCGGGCCACGAACCATGGAACAACTCGACGACCTCATCACATGCGCCGAACTGCGCCTCGACGCCGACCTCCTCGATGCCATCGATCGCGTCGTGGCTCCTGGCGAAGACGTCGTCGAAGAAGACAAGTCAATTGATCCACCCTCATTGCGCGCGTCGGCCCGTCGCCGTCCCTCCTAAAGGAAACCAAGTGTCTGCAATCGAACGTGTTCCCTACGACGAGTTCTCCTACTTCGAGGACAACGCCACCGAAGTTGGAATTGCTTGGAACGGACCGCCCAAAGTTCGCCGTGTCGACGTATCCGTCGACACCGATCGATCGTTAAGCGCATTGGTCTGGGGAACCGGATCACCAGAGATCGTGTTCCTGCACGGCGGAGCTCAGAACGCCCATACGTGGGACACCGTTGCCCTCGCACTCAACCGACCGCTTGTCGCAATCGACCTCCCCGGTCACGGCCACTCTGACGGCGGAGCGAACGGAAGCCTCAATGTCTTCGCCAACGCTGAAGACGTTGCCGCCGTGATCCGAGAGCTTGCCCCCGACGCGCAACTTGTCGTTGGCATGTCGCTCGGCGGAATGACGGCGGTAGCGCTCGCCGGACATGCTCCCGAACTGGTTCGACGACTTGTACTTGTTGATGTCACCCCCGGCGTTGACGGCCCCAAGGCACAGCAGATCGCCAATTTCATCAACGGGCCGGAATCGTTTCCCAACTTTGATGAACTCCTTGCCCGAACGATTGAATTCAATCCAACTCGAACCGAATCATCGTTACGGCGCGGCATCCTTCACAACGCACTCCAACTCGACGATGGGTCTTGGGTATGGCGTTATCGGCGGATGCTGGAGACAGGTGGCGAGCATCCCGACTTCTCCTCGCTGTGGGAAGTCATTGGCGATAGTTCGATGCCGATACTGCTGGCTCGAGGCATGCTCCCGCAGTCAGTTGTTGACGACGCAGACGAAGCCGAGCTCGTGAAACGCCGACCCGATGCGCAGATCATTCACGTCGAGCAGGCGGGCCACAGCATCCAGGGCGACCAACCGGTTGAACTCGCTCGTATCCTCGAACAATTCCTCGATGCCTGAGGCACAGCCTCACCGTCAACACACCTAAGGGCGACGCAATGACTTGGACTACCTCCGATATCCCCGACCTCACCGGAAAGATTGCCGTCGTTACCGGTTCGAATGCCGGACTCGGCTTCCACATCGCGTCTGACCTCGCAGGTGCCGGCGCTCGCGTCATCATGGCCTGCCGCAGCGAAACCAAGGCCACGGAAGCGGCCAACAAGATCCGAATGAAATCCCCACTTGGAACAGTCGAAACGATGACGTTGGATCTCGCTGATCTTTCGTCGGTCAAGACATTTTCGGAACGCCTTCACTCCACAGTCGACCGACTCGACATCCTCGGCAACAACGCCGGACTTATGGCCGTCGATGAATCCAAGACCGCCGACGGTTTTGAAACGCAGTTCGGCGTCAATCATCTCGGGCATTTCGCGTTGACCGGTTTGGTGTTGCCCCTGCTGCTGGCGACACCTGGGTCTCGTGTTGTGAACCACTCAAGCATGGGTCACCGCCCCGGCAAGATGCACCTTGACGACCTCAATTACGAGCGACGTCGCTACTCTCGCTGGCCGGCGTACTTCCAAAGCAAATTGGCCAACTTGCTGTTCTCGCTCGATCTTCAGCGCCGCCTCTCACTCGCTGGCGCATCAACCATTGCCCTCACTGCTCATCCCGGCGGGAGCCGCACCGACCTTGGGGTCGAGGGCTCCGGGCTTCTCAATAAGGCTCTGAAGCCAATCGGCGGTTTCGGACAATCGGCAGCCAAGGGAGCACTTCCCTTTGTGCGCGCGTGCGTCGACCCATCAGCCAAAGGCGGCGACTTTTTTGGTCCGCGCTACCTGATGTTCGGTTCCCCGAAACTCGAAACCCCCACCAAGCGGGCCCGAGATGCATCGGTAGCGACGCAGCTTTGGGCGCGCTCAGAAGATCTCACCGGTATTCGATACCTCGACTGACGACTCGGTTAGCCGTAGTGCCAATTGCGTTCAGGCGGTGCGGTGTATTCGATGCATTGCACATCAAACCAAATCGGCAACAAATGCTTCACGTAAAACGCGTGAACCGTGCTCGCTGGATTCACGAGGTCCTCATAGACCTTCAGTTTGATATCCGGTTCGGTCTTCTGCAGTTCCGCGATTCGAGCGCAAAGCGCGTCGACTTCCTCACGGGTGTCGTGGAGAAGACCAAGGTGGTCATAACCGGGCGAAGAAATCGGCTTGGGGTTTTCCGCCAACAGAATGAATTGCGTTGCGCGTTCATCGAGCATCATCAGCAAGCCACTCTGTCCAAGAATTTCGGTGTCCTTGCAGTCCCAGCCGAAGAGTCCGCCATAAAAGGCCCGGACTTGATCACGGAACTCCGGAGTGAGGGTTCCAGGGGCAAAGGTCAGTTCCATGTGGTTGAAGCGCATCATGGAGCCGACCATAGAACGAACCGGTTCGTCGCGCCTCACCTATGGAAGAAACGTTCCCGTAAGAGTTCGATCAGTGTGCTGCGCCCGCCACGCCAACATCTTGCGTGCTTCGGCCCACGCTTTGTGTGGGTCGGTCAACATTGTGCGCCATGTCGGATCAGCCGCAAGGTCGTAGACAAGCGAATCGCCATCGGCGAACTGCACATAAGCGACATCTTCGCTGCGACGGACGGTGAGTTGATGACCGACGCTGCGACGGTCTTCGGGCCATTTCGCACCGTCGCGCCCTGCGGTAAAGAATCGCCAATCAAATTCCCAATAAACCGCGTCTCGCCATTCCTCAGGCTCTTCGCCTTTTAGGAACGGAAGCAGAGACCGGCCATCACATTGCCGAGGAACCGGAACGTCGATCAACTCACACAGCGTCGGGAAAACGTCGACCGCTTCAGTGAAGACCTCAACAACTCCGCCGCCAGTCTGCGAGGTTCGAGGGTCGCGAACGATGAGCGGAATATGAAAACTTTCCTCGAACCAGCCCATCTTCTGCACCATGCCGTGGTCACCAAGTTGCTCGCCGTGATCTGACGTCACGATCACGATGGTGTTGTCCCATTGCCCTGATTCACGAAGTGCGTTCCATACCCGACCAAGTTGATGGTCGACGTCACTGATCATTCCGTAGTACTGCGCGCGCATCTCACGCAGACCCGCTTCATCCTCCGGCGCAGCGAAGTACGAAATCGATAACAAAAATTCGTGAAGAGGATGGAGGTCTGATCCAGGATCGTTCGGAAGCTCCACCGAAGCGCGCTCGTAGGCCGTAGCCCACTCCCCTGCAGCTGCAAACGGCGGATGCGGGCGTAGGTGACTCAAATGAACAAACCACGGTTCGTCTTGCCCTGGAAGCCATTCAAGAAATTGGTTGGTGAGAAACGCACTGATTCCTAAGTTGGCAGGACGATCTGATTCCGTTGCAAGCCCTTCTTCAGGGTCAACAGGAATGTCGTAACCCTGCGCACGCACCCAATCCGCCCAGGCTTCACGTCCACGAGTGAGATCGAGCTCACATCGAAACCCGGGAAGCACACCTTCGTAGGTCAACAAACGCGGATCGTCTGCCGAAACCGTTCGGGGATCGATCGCTTGATCGGTGTAGCCGAACAGCACCGGGTCGTACCCATTTCGGCGAGCGGCGAGCGCGATGTTGTCGAAGCGGGCATCGAGCGGCGAACCATTCATCACCACGCGGTTATTCATCTGATAGGTGCCGGTATAAAGCGCCGCTCGGCCGGGCGCGCATGGAGAGGCCTGTCCATAGTGTCTGGCGAAGCGCACCGACTCGGCGCAGAGCTCATCAAGTGCTGGAGTTCGCACCACCGGGTGGCCGGCAGCCGAAAGACACTCGGCCCTAAATTCATCGAGCGTGATGAAAAGAATGTTCGGACGAGCATCGGCCATGCCCGGAGCGTAGGACACAGGCCTAGCATCGCGATGTGGACGAGCCATTCTTTGACACCATCGAACCCGGTCCCGATGCCGCCGACCATTTTCAGAAGTTCGGTTGGGTGCTCACCGAGCCTCTGCAGCCCCAAGGGGTAGCCGAGCTTCGTGAGTGGATCGACGACCTCATGACATGGCCCGACGACGGCCCGTGGCTCCACTACCGAGAAGCAACGGCGAACGGACCTCAGCTCTGCCGAACGGAAAACTTTGTTCCGCATCACGACGAATTGCGGGAACTCCTCACCCGCAGCGAACTCTCAGATACCGCGTCGATCCTTCTCGACGAGACTGCCGTCCTTTACAAAGAGAAGATCAATTACAAAGCACCGGGTGGCGCTGGCTACTCACCGCATCAAGATGCGCCGGCCTACCGATTTATCGAAACACATGTTTCGTGCATGTTGGCTATCGACGATTCTCGAGAATCGAACGGCTGCATCGAAGTCGTATCGTCCATGCACAACGAGATCCTCCCGATGGACGACAAAGGCTGCATCCGCGCAGACATCGTGGAACAACTTGATTGGAAGCTCGCTCCGATCTGGGCCGGTCAAGCATTGTGGTTTCACTCGCGAACTCCCCACCGAAGCGGCCCCAATACTTCGACTCAGCCTCGTCGAGCGATCTACCCCACCTACAACGCATCGCGTGAAGGCGACCTTCGCGAGGCGTACTACGAGCAGAAGGCAAAAGAGTTTGCCTCTGCCGACGGACCGCGGGTTTCGCTCATCGGAGACTTCGAAGGACAGATGCTCTGATGTCGCCGGCATCAATTGACTCGATCCTCTCGATGTACGGCACCTGGGGAAACGAGACGTACGACGAGGACGTCACGCAACTCGACCATGCGTTGCAATGCGCAGCCCTCGCCAAGCACGAAGGATCAAGCGAGGAGATGATTGCCGCGGCTCTCCTCCACGACATTGGTCATCTTTTTGAAATCGAACGTAGAAACGGACCCGACTACAGCGCCGACCTCCGGCATGAACTCACCGGTTCGGAGTACCTAAGCAACATCTTTCCGCAAGCGGTCACATCACCGATTGCGATGCACGTCGAAGCAAAGCGTTACTTGGCCGCAAATGAGGCCGGCTATTTCGACGGACTTTCTCGAGGATCACAGCGGAGTCTCGACGTGCAAGGTGGCCCGTTCACCGCTGCTGAAAGCGCGAGGTTCATGGGTCTTGAAGGAAGCGCAGACGCGGTCACGCTCCGCCGCTGGGACGACTTCGGCAAAGTCATCGGCCTCGATGTCCCCGACTTCGATACCTGGATTCCACTCCTACTTCGAGTGGCCTCTGTGTAGTAGTTAACCCAAACGAACTTGGGCTGCGCCGGTGATGGGCGGCAGGTCAACGGGGCTGAGCGCTCCGGCGGCAGCATCGCATACTGCGGGAATCGCATTCACACAACGATTTGCTGCGCTTGCATTTCCGCCACCTGCTGCACCAGGTTCACCGGGCTCATTTCCGTGAACCGTGATCTCCAGATGGGGATGGCCACTCATCACGACGCGATGTTCGCCACCAGGATTCAGAGGCTGCTGCCAATCGGGCGCACAGTCATCGTCGATTCTGGTGATGTGCTCCACCGTAAGGAGAGGGTGCCCTCCTACGAGTCCTGTGACCTGGAAGCGAAATGCCCCCATGGTTCCTTCTTCGAAGGTTCCCATTCCCGGGACTTCGATCGTTCGCTCAAGTGGACGACGTTCCACTGTTGTGGTGACTTCGTCGATCTCGACCTCAAGACTGTCAGCGAGTACTCGCACCATCGGCGCCCAGACCGTCATCAACGACATCTCTTCAAGCATTTGCGGCACGACGTTCATCGGGCCGCCCAGACCGATCACGTTGCGCACGATGTCGGGTGCGTCATAGAGCGCGTAATTGAAGATCTCTTGAATACGAATCTCGGTGATTCCTGCGCCTACGCCGCTCACGAGGGCCGGCAGGATGTCGAGCGCCCAGCCGGGATCAATACCGGAGACAAAGACCGAAGAATTGCCAGCTTCCATCGCTGGGGTGAGCATCCCCATCAACTCGGGAGGAGCGCTTGCGGGGTGGAGCAACGGATAGAACGCCGTCGACACGACATTGCGACCTGAACGAAGCAGACGTTCGAGATCCATGTACGCATCCATCGGACGCGTATCGGCCGTTGCTGCATACACAACGCAATCAACATCGGGCGCGAATGCGATCTCGGTGTCGTCAGTCGCAAGCACTCCGAGCGGAGCAATGCCTGCGAGTTCGCCGGCGTCTTTTCCAACTTTCGCCGGGTTCGACACGACCACACCAACAAGTTCCAGATCGCGATGCGTTGCGATTGCTCGGATCGCCGGTCGCCCAACGTTCCCTGTCCCCCATACAACGACTTGATATGTCATGGGCGGGGACCCTAGTAGCGAGAACCCTCTCCTTGCCGAAACGCGCGCTAGTTCTCGAACGTGGCTTGGGTTCTCGGGCGGCCACCGGGGCCGCTGTAGGCGAGTCCCACACCAGGAGTGACTTCGAAGGACACGGCAGCCATCGATCCGACGGCCGCTTTCCATGAAGAAATGAGCTGATCTTCGGCTCCGTACTCAAACGGGTCGGTGAGCACGTACTCCTCGGGAGCGCCTGGAGCGATCGGGTTTTCCACGAGCCATCGCGCCGTTCGGGCCACTGCCTCACGCGCAGGCACGAGGTCTCGATAGCCGAGTCGCGTCTGAAGCAGCGATGTATCGAGCACTCGATGTGTCGGCGATGGTTGGGCCAGTAGCGGTCGCGCTGGCACAGCGAGATCGAATGGCATCGAAATAATCTCAAGTTCAGCGCCAAGTTCCGAAGCGATGATCTCGATCACCTGCCGAATCGTCAGCACTTCGTCATCGCCACAGTTGAATGCAAGACCAGCTGCATCATCAGGACGATCAATGCCGCATAACACCGCGTGCGCCAGATTTTCGGTGTAGCCGTGATGGTGCAACGTCAGACCGTCGTCGGCCACAACAATCTGCCGCCGTCCATCAAGAATGCGACGAACAACGCTCCACTCGCGAGGGACAACCTGAAGGGGGCCGTAGGCGTAGGGATATCGAAAGTGTGCCGCCTGCGGTTGATGCGCGAAAACAAACTCCTCGGTACGAGCGACTCGGAAACCCTTTTCGTCTTCTTCTGGACTCGCGACCACCGGGGCCGCCTCGCTTACCGGAACAGGAAGGCCTTCAGGCGTGAAGAGCCATGGATTCATCCAACCCCGAATCGCCGGCACGCCGCCGACCGAGACAAAACGTTCAGTTCGGCCCACCATGAATTCCGCGATGCGACGCAGTCGGCCGTACATCACCACGGTGAGATCCCATGTGCGATCGCCGATCGCTTCAGCCAGCGACTCCATGTCATACGGATCGGCGTGGATGTGCTCGATTTCAATCGGAGTCTCAGGCCGCTCGTGAGTACCTCGGTGAAGAATGACGACCTCGTGGCCTCGGTCCATAAGCCCGCGAACCAGATGAATTCCGGTTGGGCCCGTTCCGCCAATCACCAGTGTGCGTGTCATGTTTGCTCTCATCATCATGCGAGGTTCGTTCGCCGACCCTACAAGCACAGCAGTTCCCACTTACGAGTCACCGCGCCCATCAGCGCCGTGGTAGCAATCTCTCTCAGCAATGAACTGCCGCAAGGGGGAATCATGATTCTAGAAAACAAGGTCTCAATCATTTCGGGTATCGGCCCAGGACTTGGACAGGAACTCGCCTACGCCTTCGCTCGTGAAGGTTCCGACGTCGTACTGGTCGCCCGAACCGAATCAAAGCTCCAAGAGGTGGCCGAAGAAATCTCTCGTCAATGGCCCGAGCGTCGTGCACTTATTTGCCCCACCGATATTTCCGACGCTGATCAAACCCAGCGCATGGTTGATGCGACCATTGCCGAGTTCGGCCGTATCGACTGCCTCGTCAATAGCGCGTACGTTCCGCCTCCGTTCACGATGTTCGAAGATGCGAACTTCGACGATTGGCGCAAGTCGTTCGATGTCACGGTCTTCGGAACGCTCCAACTCACCCAACAAGTCGTGCCTCATATGAAGTCCAACGGGGGCGGTTCCATCGTGTTTGTGAACTCGATGAACCAAAAGAAGCCTCTTGCGACGCAGTCGGGATACGCGACCTCAAAGGGCGCTCTCACCGTGGCGGCCCGCATGCTCGCCAAAGAACTCGGCGCACACCACATCCGTGTGAACTCAACCTTCATGGGTTGGATGTGGGGCCCTCCGGTCGAGGGCTACGTGAACTACGCCGTAAGCACAGGCCAAGACCGCAACGCCGTCATCGCTGAAATCACCAAAGACATTCCGCTTGGCATCATCCCCGACGATGCCGATTGCGCAAACGCGGTTGCCTTCCTCGCCTCTGATCTCGCCAGCGTGATCACCGGAGCGGAACTCGACGTCAACGGCGGCGAGATGATGCTCTAATCGAGCACATCAGCGACCTCAACTTCTGACACAATCACCCGAAACACAATCGAGGAGGACCACGATGCCTACCGAACAGCACGCTGAAATGCTCTGGGAAACCCCCAGCCACGAAGAAATCATTGGGATCACCAAGAGCCATGTCGAAGCCATGGAAACAATGGACATCGACGAGGTTTGGGTACAAGCCGGAATGCACCACGTCATGCTCCGCACGATCGGACGCAAGTCCGGTAACGAACACAAGATCGCCCTTCCGTACTGGCGCGACCCCGAGGGCGTGCGCATCGTTGTTGCGTCCTACGCCGGTCACGAAAAGCACCCGGCGTGGTTCATCAACCTTCGCGACCGAGATGCAAACCCTGAGATTTACATCAAGGTGCAGGACGGCGAGTTTTGGTCGGTTCCGGAAATCCTTGACGGGGGCCCCGAACACGACCGCATCTGGGAACTGCTCTGCGACGATCGCGCTTGGTACCGCGACTATCAGAAGAAGTGCAACCGCACGATTCCTCTGGTTCGGCTTCCCGAAACTCGCTCAGTCTGAGAATCACTCAGAAGATCGCTGCCGACCAACAGCGTCAGTCACAACCTTCAGGACCGCAGACCTCGCCCTCGATGAGCACCTCGAGGGCGGGTTCGCGTTCAGACCACACCCGATCGAGAACCTGAAGCAGTACTTCAGGCGGCTGCGCACCGGCGACGGCGAGGCGCCGATCGAACACAAAGAACGGAACGCCAGTGACCTGCATAGACGCAGCGGTTGCTTCGTCGATACGAACCTCATCAGCAAACGCGTCGGTCGTGAGCACCGCAGAAACTTCGTCTGCATCAAGACCCGCTTCAACCGCAAGACGTTCGACAACCTCGGGGAGGCCAATCGCTTCACCCTCGGACAGATAACCGCGAAGGAAACGTTCCTTCACCTGGGTTTGGATCCCTCGAGCGGCACCGAGGTGAATCACCCGGTGAGCATCGAAAGTGTTGCCCGGCTGTACTCGATCGAATTGAAACTCGACGCCACACTCGACTCCGGTTGCGGTCATCCGATCGATCATCCCCTGCGCCTCTTCAGGCGATGTGCCGTACTTCTTCGCCAGCATCCCGACGTAGTTACCTTGGCGCGCTGCAGGCGCGGTTGGATCAAGTTCATAGCTGTGCCAAATGATCTCGACGTTGTCTGCGTGAGCGAACTCACCGAGCGCAGCATCGAGATTGGCTTTGCCAATCGCACACCACGGACAAACGACGTCCGACCAAATATCGACTCGAATGGTTTCCGTCGCTGCGTTCATGATTTCTCCAATGATTTGACCAAATGAGCGTATCGGTGATCTCGACGGCGTCAGTGGGGCCGTCCTACCAATACGTCCACGACTAGGTTGAGACGACACTTAGGGGGAAGCCACATGGAAGACGGCACAACGCCGCCGGAGACAACCGAGCCTGCACATCCCCTCACACGAGCGATGGTGCTGTTATTTCTCCTCACCGCACTCATGTCTCTTGGATACGGGAGCGTCTTCACGCTCTTGGCCGATATTCGAGACAAGTACGGATTCACCGACAGCCAGGTTGGACTCATTGCCTTCGCTGGCCTGTTCACAGGCGTCCTTGGTCAGCTCTTTCTCGCTCGTTTTTCTGATCGCGGTTACGCAGTCGTCATGATGCGCGTTGGTATCGCAACCGCAGCATTCGGAATGCTTTGGATGACATTCGCAACACCGCTCTGGCAGTGGATCGCCGCTCGGCTTCTCCTCGGTCTCGGTTCGGGAATGGTCGGCCCCGCCATTCGCCGAGTCATCATCGCCCGAGACCCTCAACGCATTGGAGCAAACCTCGGCCGTCA
>JBIIVE010000070.1:0-11407 GCA_044339605.1 Acidimicrobiales bacterium | reverse complement strand
GAAAGAATCGGTGGGCTGAGATGCCATTCGATCAGCCGCTCTATCCCGTGAACCTTTCCCTCGCTGGTCGTCGGTGTTTGGTTGTGGGCGGCGGGCCAGTTGCATTGCAGAAGGCTCGTGAACTCGTGGTGTGTGGTGCGACCGTCGAGGTTGTTGCCCCCGAAATCCTCGACGAGATCGCTGCCCTTGATGGGGTCATCTGTCACAAGCGTCCCTATGTCGCCGGCGAGGTTGCTGGCTATCGACTGGTGATCACCGCCACGAGTGATCCCGAGGTGAACCGACAGGTGTTCGTCGAGGGTGAGGCTATCGGGGTGTGGGTCAATAGCGCCGACGATCCCGCCAACTGTGCCTTCGCTTTGCCCGCCCGGGTCAGGCAGGGGCCTCTGCTGGTTACGTTCTCTACCAGCGGCTCCTCGCCCGCTCTCTCAACATGGCTCCGGCGTCGCTATGGTCCTGAGTTCGGACCCGAGTACGCCGTACTGGTCGAGATCCTTACCGAAGCACGAGCCCGGCTCCTGGCTGAAGGCACGTCCACCGAGGGTCTGAACTGGCAAGGAGCACTGGATTCGGGAATGCTGGAACTCATCCGCGAGGGTCACCTCGCCGAAGCTAAGGAGCGCCTCCAGGCGTGTCTGTCGTCGTCGTTGGACTGAATCACCGCACGGTCCCCCTCGCTCTGCTCGAGCGGGTCACGATCGATGGCGCTCGGCTGCCTAAGGCGCTGCACGATGTGCTGTCGCACGACCACGTCAGCGAAGCCGTGGTGTTGTCGACCTGCAATCGCACCGAGGTCTATGTCGTCGCAGAAAAGTTTCATCCGGCGTACGGCGATCTCCGTAACTTCTTTTCTGAACTCGCCTTTGCTGTGCCTGAAGAACTGGCCGACCACCTTTATGTGCACGATGCCGATGCGGCTGCCGGACATCTCTTCCGCGTTGCCTCGGGTATCGACTCCGCCGTGGTTGGCGAAGCCGAAATCCTTGGTCAGGTCCGCCAATCTTGGGAGATCGCTCAAGCCGAAGGCGCAGCCGGATCCCAACTCAATCTGCTGTTCCGTCATGCGCTCGAGGTTGGAAAGCGTGCCCGTACGGAAACCGGTATTGGCCGTCATGTTGCGTCGGTGTCAACCGCGGCGGTGGCAATGGCTGCCGAACGACTTGGTTCTCTCGAAGGCCGCTCGATCCTCGTAATGGGTGCTGGCGAAATGGGCGAGGGCATGGTTCGTGCTCTTGCCTCCAAGGGTGTCTCCGACATCCGCATTGCGAACCGAACATGGGAGAACGCCGCCGACCTCGCAGAGCGTGTTGGCGGAACTCCGATTCGTCTTGCTGAACTCGATGCCGCGCTTTCCGAGGTCGATCTTCTCCTCACTGGCACCGGTGCGAATTCGATGATCATCGAACACTCCGACATTGAACGAGTGATGCGAGCACGCGGCGATCGCGAGATTTTCGTGGTCGACGTTGCTGTTCCTCGCGATGTCGATCCTGCTGCTGCAGATATTCCTGGTGTCACCATCCTCGACATGGACGACCTTCGAGCGTTCGCCGAAGCAGGCATGGCAGAACGTCGCCGCGAAGTCGCATCGGTTGAGGCCATGTGCACCGAGGAACTCGAGCGGTACCTCTCAGTGATCTCGGCCCGCGAAGTAGCGCCGTTGGTTTCTCGTCTGCATGAACAATCCGAAGACATTCGCGTTGGCGAACTCGATCGTCTTCGTGCCCGTCTCGGCGACCTCGATGAACGTCAACTTGAAGCACTCGACGCGCTGACAAAGGGAATCGTGGCCAAGCTGCTTCACCAGCCGACAGTTCGCTTGAAAGATGCTGCAGGCTCGCCTCGTGGCGAACGTCTGGCCGAGGCCCTTCGCGATCTTTTCGAGCTCTGAGCCCACCATGACCGGGGGCGGTCCCGACACGGTGACACTTCGTTTGGCAACCCGAGGCAGCGCACTCGCGCTGTGGCAAGCCGATCATGTGACGGCGCTTCTGCACGAAGCGGCTGCCGCTGCTGGTAGTTCGGTGCTTGTTGAGAAGGTGATCGTGGAAACGATGGCTGATCAGCGCCTCGATATTCCGATCGATGCAATGGGCGGCAAAGGTGTGTTCGTCAAAGAGATCCAGGCTGCGGTGCTCGACGGTCGCGCTGATCTCGCTGTTCATTCCGGAAAAGACCTTCCGGCACTCACTCCACCCGAGCTCGTGATCGCTGCAGTCCCTGAGCGTGGAGATGTTCGCGATGTTCTTGTTGGGTCAACTGTCGATGGTCTGCCGCAGGGCGGACATGTTGCGACCGGTTCCATTCGTCGCAAAGCGCAACTCGCTTCGCTTCGACCCGATCTTGTGTTTTCTGGTCTCCGCGGCAACATCGCTACTCGGCTCGCAAAGGCTGACGGATTCGATGCCATCGTGATGGCAGCCGCCGCAATCGAGCGCCTAGGCATTTCGCTTAACGATCGCGTTGTCGAGGTACTTGAACCTTCGGTGATGCTGCCGCAGGTTGCGCAAGGGGCCCTCGTCATTGAATGTCGAGGTGACGACACGGCGACACGTGAACTGTTGTCGGCGCTTAACCACTTACCGAGCCGCCAGTGCGTCGATGCTGAGCGGGCGTTTCTTGCTGAGCTTGGTGGCGACTGCGATCTTCCCGTTGGCGCTTACGCCGTGATCGATGGCGACGGACTTCGTATCGATGCACTCGTTGCAGCACTCGATGGCTCAACGGTGCTTCGCGACTCACGACAATGCGCAGTGGCCGACGGCGAAGCAACCGGACGGGCGATGGCCCGCTATTTGCTCGACGACGCGGGCGGCTCTGCTCTGCTTGGCCGGTAGGGCCAATGACTGAGGATCAACCGGACGACGAGTTCGTTGAACGTGAGGACCGCGAGGTTGGGGTCGGTCCGCATCCATTGCCGTGGCCTGCGGACGCGCAATTTGATCCCGAACTGCTTGAGCACGGCGACCGCCGAAATGTGGCCGACGAGTACCGCTACTGGTCACACGAAGCAATCGTCGCCGACCTCGACACACGTCGACATTCATTTCATGTTGCTATCGAAAATTGGCAGCATGATCTCAACATCGGAACAGTGGTGCGCACGGCGAACGCGTTCAACGCCGAGGGTGTTCACATCGTTGGTAAGAAGCGGTGGAACCGTCGCGGCGCAATGGTGACCGACAAGTACATGCACGTGCATCATCACGAAAATATTGACGCGCTGATTTCATGGTCAGTTGAGAACGATCTTCAGGTCGTTGGTATCGACATCATGCCCGGGGCCGTTCCGATCG
Source organism: Acidimicrobiales bacterium (assembly GCA_044339605.1). Classification (GTDB taxonomy): domain Bacteria; phylum Actinomycetota; class Acidimicrobiia; order Acidimicrobiales; family Acidimicrobilacustridaceae; genus Acidimicrobilacustris. The sequence continues at coordinate 8,111 of JBIIVE010000070.1, read as the reverse complement.
AAACCGCATCTCTGCCCAAGCGCACCATGTTCATCTTTGGTCAGGAAGGACCGGGACTCAGCGAAGAAGCCTGCGCCGCGTCGTCAATGGTCTGCTCAATCGCCCAGTTCGGTTCAACCCGTTCGATCAACGTTGGCGTGGCTGCGGGTATAGCGATGCATGCGTGGATCCGTGAGCACTCGGCTCCACCTTCTCCATAAGAAGCGCCTAGGTTCCTGCCGTGGATACGGTCTGGATTCTGGGTGATCAACTGCGACGTGACACCGGCGCACTCGCTGGCTGTCGCCCGGGCGAAGTGCGCGTGCTCATGGTCGAGAGCGATGGGAAAGTCGGATCAGGTCGCTGGCATCGTCAGCGACTTCATTTCATTCTGGCGTCAATGCGAAGGTTCGCCGAGGAACTCCGGGTCGAAGGTTTCGCAGTCGACTATCGCCACGCTCCGTCACTACGGGCTGGGTTCACGGCTCACAACGCCGAGTTCAAACCAGAACGAGTAACCGCGATGTCACCGATGTCGTTTGATGGACTCGCGCTTTTGCGAGAGCTCGATGTCGAGGTGATCGACAACGATCAGTTCCTCTGTAGCGCGCAAGAGTTCGCAGCATGGGCGGGAGACCGTTCGAATCTCAAAATGGAGGATTTCTATCGGTGGCAACGCCAACGGCTGGACATCCTCATGGATGGCAAGAAGCCTGTTGGTGGAACATGGAACTACGACGCTGAAAATCGAGAGCCACCGCCGAAAGATGGCCGCTCATGGCCGGCGCCGATCATCGATTCGCTTGATGCGACTGATGCGCGTGTCATCGCCGATATTGCGCGACGCGCGCCCGAAGCGTTCGGTTCGTCATTCGATGGATTGTGGGCAACGACTCGTGCTGGCGCGCTGGCACGGCTTCATCAGTTTGTTGACGAGGTCCTGCCATTGTTTGGGCCGCATGAAGACGCGGTCATGTCGACGGAATGGAAACTTGCTCATTCGACGTTGAGTCCGTATCTCAACATCGGTCTGCTTCATCCGCGTGAAGTTGTCGAGGCTGCGCATGCGGCGTTCAATGAAGGGCGCATCCCGATTGCCTCGGCGGAGGGCTTCATTCGCCAGATCATCGGCTGGCGTGAGTACGTGTGGGGCCTTTACTGGCTCTGGATGCCCGAGTACCGAGAACTCAACGTTCTTGAAGCAGAAAGTCCGTTGCCTGCGGCGTTCACGGGTGCCGAAACGGAGATGGCCTGCATCTCGCACACGATGAAGGCAATCGATGACCGCGCGTGGGCGCATCACATTGAACGTTTGATGGTTTTGGGCAATCTCTCTCTCACTTCCGGCGTGCGTCCTGGCGCGCTCGTGGACTGGATGTGGAAGTCGTTCATAGATGGCGCTGAATGGGTGATGCTGCCGAATGTGATCGGCATGGCGCTGTATGCCGATGGCGGGCGGATGTCAACGAAGCCCTATGCCTCGGGTGGCGCGTACATCAACAAGATGAGCGATCACTGCGGCGACTGTCGCTATGACCCGAAGAAGCGAATCGGTGAACACGCGTGTCCGTTCACGACGCTCTATTGGGACTTCTTGGCAAGAAACGAGCCGGCACTTCGCTCGAATCATCGGCTCGGCAATCAACTTGGTTCCATGCGCAAGTTGAAAGACCTTGACGCAGTTCGTGAACGAGCAGTGGAAGTTCGAGCTCGCCTTATTGACGGTTCTCTGTAGTCGAGGGAACGGGTCTAGTTCTCAGTAGCGACTTCGTAGCCAGCTTCATCGACTGCCGCTCGTACATCAGCTTCGGTGATTTCGCCGACAACCGTGACGATCTTTGCATCAATGTCGACAACAGCGCTATCGACGCCTTCGAGCGGTGTGAGTTCGCCTTCGATTGCGTTCTTGCAATGGCCGCAGGAAATGCCGGGAACCGAATAGGTACGAGTAGTCATGTTCAGTCCTTTGTGGGGGAGTAGCGACGAACGCCTTTGAATCTACGCAGGCGAAGTGAATTTGTGACGACGAAGACTGAAGAGAAGCCCATCGTTCCGGCGGCAATCATCGGATTCAGTACTCCGAATGCAGCAAGTGGAATCGCCGCCACGTTGTAGGCAAAGGCCCAGAACAGGTTTCCTTTAATTGTTGCCAGCGTGCGTCGAGAAAGTGCGATGGCATCGGCCGCAGCGCGGAGATCGCCGCTCACGATCGTGAGATCGCTGGCTTCGATTGCGACATCGGCGCCAGTCCCGATTGCGATGCCGAGATCGGCTTGCGCAAGCGCGGGAGCGTCATTGATGCCATCGCCAACCATCGCCACGATGTGGCCCTGCTCCTGTAGCCGACGAACTTCGGCGACTTTGTCGGCGGGGAGGACCTCGGCGACTACGCGGTCGACTCCAACTTCGGCGCCAATTGTTTCAGCGGTGCGCCTGTTGTCGCCGGTAAGCAGCACAACTTCGAGTCCGAGCGAGTGAAAATCGGCAACTGCCTCGGCGCTTGTTGGCTTGAGTCGATCAGCAACAACAAGAACGGCATGAGCGGTAAGCGGATCGCCGTCATGATCGGCCCAACCAGCGATGACCGCAGTTCGACCCGCGCTCTCGGCGTCGATGCGGGCTTGGTCAAGGTTGGAATCGATCGTGATGAACAGCGAAGAACGGCCAACACCGACATTTCTCGTGATTCCTGAATCAGACGTAACGCTTGCTGTTACTCCTCGGCCAGGAAGATTCTCGAATCTGCTCACAGCGGCCGACATCGCAGCGCCGGGTTTGTGTGCGTCGGCGCCAGCCACGATCGCCGCAGCAATTGGGTGTTCTGAACGAGCTTCGACTGCTGCTGCCAGCAAGAGCGCAACGTCGGCATTCGTTCCGGCGCTCGTGATGACGTCGACCAATTCCATACGGCCTTCGGTGAGTGTGCCGGTTTTGTCGAGCACCGCGACGTCGACGCGTCGTGTTTGTTCGAGAACCTCGCCGCCTTTGATGATGATGCCCAACTGAGCGCCGCGTCCGGTGCCCACCATGATCGCGGTTGGTGTTGCGAGTCCGAGTGCGCAAGGGCAAGCGATAATGAGAACGGCAACCGCAGCAGAGAATGTGTCTTGTACAGAGTTCCCGGTCACTGTCCATCCGATGATGGTGGCGATCGCAATGGCAAACACGATCGGCACAAAGACTCCGGCAACGCGATCGGCGAGACGTTGAATCGGAGCTCGGGAACCTTGAGCGTCTTCAACAAGCTGCACGATTTGGGCGAGTGCGGTGTCATTGCCGATTCGGGTTGCTTCAACAACAAGGTGACCGTTTGCATTGACCGTTGCGCCGACAACTTCGTCGCCTGGTCCAACTTCAACTGGCACTGGTTCGCCCGTGATCATCGACATGTCGATAGCGGAATGGCCATCGACCACGGTTCCATCGGTGGCGACCTTCTCGCCGGGCCGGACAACAAACCGAACGCCAACAACAAGTTCCTCGAGCGGAATTTCGGTCCCGTCTTCGAGACGTGCAGTTTTCACGCCGAGTTCGGCAAGTTTGCGCAACGCATCGCCGGAACGCCGGCGTGCGCGCGCTTCGAACCACTTGCCTAAGAGGATCAGGGTGATGATGACGCCCGCAGTTTCGAAATACACATGCGCGGTGTCGCCGCTAGAAGACATCCCCGCCATGCCGCCCATTGAGTCTGAGGTTTCGTCGGCAGCGTTCAAGAAAAACAATGCAACGGTTGACCACGCCCAAGCGGCGAGTGTTCCCATCGAAACCAGCGTGTCCATGGTTGCGGTGCGATGCCGAAGGTTGACAAAAGCCGCTCTGTGAAATGCCCAGCCGCAATAAAACACAACAGGGGTGCTGAGAGCGAAGGCAAACCATTGCCAGTTGGTGAACATCAACGGCGGCACCATTGAGATGGCCACAGTTGGCACAGTGAGAGCTACTGCAACAAGCAGGCGAATTCCGAGAGTGTGGGCGTACTCCGCCTCGGCCTCGTCGCGGCGATCAACTTCGGGAACGTGATACCCGAGCGACTCGATCTTCTCTGCAAATTCGGCTCGATTCGTGACCGCGGGGTCGAAGTGCACCGTGGCTCGCGCGGCAGCAAGATTCACATCGGCTTGAGAAACACCCGCAATCTTGTTGAGGCCTTTGCCGATTCGAGTCGCGCATGCCGCACAAGTCATTCCCTCGATCGGAAGATCGAGGCGTTCAAGCGGCGATGCGTTTGCTGGACTGCCCATCCCCCCACGATACGGGCGACTCAGCGTTACGGCTCAGCGCACTGGGCGCACCATGCTCACGACAGTGCCAGCCGGCGATGTCTCTGTGAGGCTTCGGTCATAGCGGTAGCCCTCGGGATGGCGAAACTTCGCAAGGGCCTTGGGATCATCCGCGCCGGTCTCAAGGATGAATCGAACAAGTGCTCCCTTCAGCAACTTGTTCCAGTGGTTGACCGTCGTGAAGTCGCGCTCGCCTTTGACTGCTTTGCCTTCATCAAGGAACTTCACCGAGAAGACTGCACTTGGAGTCGTTGCGGCGTGAGCGGAAGAGAGCGGAGCCCATGCGTTGTCGTGTTCCTTGGGCAACAAGTTCCACACCACAGTGCCGCTCACTGTTGATGCCAACGCAGTGGTTAGCGGTTCGCGCCACCACGTCGACAACTTTCCGACAGGTGCAACTGTTGCCCCCATCTTCAGCTTGTAATCCGGGATCATGTCGTCAGGTCGGACGACTCCCCAGAGCCCGCTGAAGATCAAGACCTGTTTATTGAGTCGCTTCCGATCTCGTGTTGAGAGCGAACTGACATCGAGCGCGTCATAAAGCACACCGGTGTAACGCTCAATCGCCGGCATCGTCGGCGATGTCAGCACATCAAGATTCGCGCTCGTCGCAGCGGCGAGTGCCTTGCCCTTGACGCCGAGCAATTTCGCACGCCCGGGTTCTTTGCCCTTCATTGCCGCGCCGAGTGCTGCACGAAGGGTTGTGCGATGTTCTTCAAGTTGCGAGAACGAAAGATTGGCGATTCGAAGCTGTTGGCCTGATCCGCCTTCGGCCTTACCTTCGGACGGGGGGAGAAGGATCACTGGTGCAGTCGCCATCTCTCCATCCTGCCCGACAGGGAACGAGGCGTGAACGACAGGCGAATTCATGCTGCCTGGGAAATCGAATGGGGAACTTTCGGGCCTCAGATGGTAGAAAGGGGGCTCTGATGTCGACGAATAGTCGGCGTAGATATCTCGAGGAGGTGACCCACATGCCAGCAAGCGAGCCCCCAAGTACACGCTTTCCGTCGTGTGTCGCCTTCTTCATTTCTCTCTAGTAGTCCACGTATGCCGCGGACCGTGAGGTGGGGATGGCGTAGTCCGTCCACTTCCCACTCCCGGAGACCGTCATGCCGCAGACACTCAATGCCCCGCGTGCCATAGCGCAGCGCCGCAAGCAACGAACAAAGCGCCTTCTCGCCCTTGAGGCAGTTGCCGAGTCCCTTCTTTCTGTGTCGGGACTCACTGGCGCGCCAGTCGTGCATTCTTCTGGCATCGAAGTGGGACGACTTGTTGATCTTGTTGTTCGTTGGGAAGGCGAGCCGTATCCGCCGCTCACCGGACTTGTTGTTCGCGTTGGTCGTCAGCTCACGTGGGTGTCGGCCGACAAGATCGGCGAACTTGAACAACGTCGCATTGTGCTGCGTTCAGCAAAGGTGGATCTTCGCGATTTTGCTCGACGTGACAACGAAGTGAAACTTGTCGACGATGTGATTGACCATCAGATGGTCGACGTTGACGGCGTGCGCGTCTTTCGTGCTGCAGATTTGTTCCTTGCTCGCGTTGGTGGCGGCTACCGGTTGGTGGGAGCCGACGTTGGGTTCTCCACTTTGGTACGTCGCCTTGGTCCGGCGCGTTGGCGAGTACGCCCCCATCCAGATCGGGTCATTGACTGGGCCGCGATTCAACCGTTCTCCGATCCCGGTGAACCGGTGCGCTTAAGTCGCGCCAATAGCGAGCTCCGCCGACTTCGTCCTGGCGAACTTGCTGACCTTCTCGAAGAACTTGGTCGATCGCAGCGTCAGGAACTTCTCGCCGCCCTCGATGCCGAAACGGCTGCCGACGCACTTGAGGAAATGGAACCCGATGAACTCTCGGTTCTTCTTCGAGATGCCGATCCAGAACAGGCGGCGTCGTTGCTGGCCGAGATGGAGCCCGACGAAGCGGCCGAGGCGCTCCGAGATCTCGACGACGAAACGCGTAACGAACTTCTGGCCGCGATGGATAAGGAAGACGCCGAAGTCTTGGTTCGATTGGTGGGTTACGACGAAGAAACAGCCGGTGGCCTGATGACAACTGCGCTGTTCATGTTCGACGCCGATCTCACCGTTGCCGATGCTCGTCAACGTCTCGAAGAAGCAGAGGACATTGCCCGACTCGAGTCTGTTCTGGTTCTCGACGGTGACGGAACACTGCTCGATGACATCTTGATGATCGACCTCTTCATGGCGAGCCCAGATGACACGCTTCGTTCGCTCATCGGATCGCCGTGGCCAGTGACTGTCACCGTTGAAGCGCCTATCGAAGACGTCATCGAGTCGTTTGTAGAGAATCGCGGATCATCGATCGTTGTTGTCGATGAGCAAACCCGCCCAATCGGTCGAATTCTCGCTGACGATGTTGTCGATGCGCTTATTCCGCAGCACGAGTCCAACCGCCGACCCTTCACGCGATTGCTCGCCTGAGCTGAGTTGTCATGACCGAGCCGATCAACGAACCCGCGAAGTCGACTGGAGCGCGACCCCCCGCGCCCAAGCGACGTCGACGCTGGATGGTGTGGCTTGCAGTTCTTGGCCCCGGACTTATTGCTGCCAATGCGGGCAACGACGCAGGCGGTATCGCTACCTATGCCTCGGCGGGTTCCCAGTTTGGGTACCGAACACTCTTCGTGATGTTGCTCGTCACGATTGCGCTGGTCATCGTTCAGGAAATGTCAGCGCGGCTTGGTGCACATACCGGCGAAGGTTTGATGTCGCTCATTCGCGAACAGTTCCCTCTGCGTGCGTCGGCGTTCGCCATTGTCTGTTTGCTTATTGCAAACCTTGGACTTGTGGTCTCGGAGTTCGCTGGCATCGGTGCCGCGTTCGAACTTTTCGGTGTCTCGCGTTACATCTCGATTCCGATTGGCGCTGTCGCTATCTGGGCGGTGGTCGTTTTCGGGAACTACCGATACGCCGAGAGGGTGTTTCTGCTTCTGGGTCTCGCGTTCATCACGTACCCCATTGCGGCAATTCTCGGAAAGCCCGATTGGGGTCAGGTCGCGAGCAACACCTTTATTCCGCACTTGCTTGGAACCAAGGAGTTCCTCTTCTTGGTTGTCGCGCTTATTGGTACGACCATCACTCCGTACATGCAGCTGTATCAAGCAGCAGCGGTGGCCGATAGCGGCAGTGGGCCAGAGGAATACCGGATGGTGCGAATCGACACCATCACTGGTGCAGTGTTCGCCAACATCATTTCGATGGCGATCATCATTGCAACAGCGGCAGCAATTGGCGGAACAGGTCCCCTTGAATCGGCCAAGGAAGCCGCCCAAGCGCTTGAACCTGTCGCTGGTGCGTCGGCAGAAATCCTTTTTGGTATCGGCCTGCTTGGCGCATCGGCGCTTGCGGCAGCGGTGGTGCCGTTGGCGACTTCGTATGCCGTGGCCGAAGCGCTCGGTGTTGAACGATCGGTGTCGAAGACGTTTCGTGAAGCCCCACTTTTCATGGGTCTGTTCACGGCACTCATCGTGGTTGGCGCTTCTGTGGCGTTGTTGCCGGGCAATCTCATTTCGTTGCTGATCAACATGCAGGTGGTCAACGGTCTGATCACGCCAATCATCCTGATCTTCATTTTGATCTTGGCGAACCGCCGATCTGTTCTCGGTAACGCGGCGAATGGGCCCAAGTTCAAAGCGGCTGCGCTCGTTTGCGTTGTCGTGATCGCGGTTCTTGCGGTGGTCGTATTGGTGCAGACAGTCGCGGGTTGGCTCGGGCTGGTCTGATTCGGTGCCCATGACTCGGAGTTTTGATTCGCACATCGAGAGTGGCATTCTCAGGTGATGGACTATTTGCGAATCTGGGCAGACGCTGATGGTGAGAGTCACTT
>JBIIVE010000146.1:0-2983 GCA_044339605.1 Acidimicrobiales bacterium | reverse complement strand
ACTGAACTATGACCGGCGCTTGGTCTCACTTAATCGAGTGCAGACCGAGGTCGAGGCCGACGGTTCGTGGCGCATGATCCTCGCCCATTCCGATCCCGGTCTTCCCAACTGGCTCGACACTCGCGGCCTCGAACACGGAACGATGTTTTGGCGGTTCCTCATACCGACCGAACCGCTTACGCAGTTGGAAACGCAGGTTGTGAAATTCAGCGACCTTGTTTGACGTGCTCTCTGGCAAACTGTCTCAATGACTCACGCGCTCGAAGGAACAGTCACCAGTCTGCATAGCGATGGCGGGCACAACTTCTCTAAGCCATCAATCGAAGAGGCCGTGTTTCTGGCGGGAATCGGCATCGAAGGCGATGCCCATTCCGGCCCAACCACCCAGCACCTCAGCCGGCAGAAGAAGGACGCTTCTCGCCCCAACCTGCGCCAGGTCCACCTCGTGGCCAGTGAGATTCATGAGGGCCTACGCAGCGAAGGATTCGAGGTTCCCTTTGGCGGATTTGGCGAGAATCTCACCACCCAAGGTATTGAACTAGGTCAACTACCTGTGGGCAGCACGCTGCGTCTTGGCGAGGACGTGATCATCGCTCTCACTGGCTTTCGTGATCCCTGTTCGCAGATCGACAAGTTTCAGGAGGGTCTGCGCGCGGCAGTGTCGTTCAAGCCTGAAGTTGGACCGCAACTCTTTCGCAACGGTGTGATGTCTGTTGTCGTGCGCGGCGGAACGGTTCGCGTTGGTGACGCCATAAAGGTTTCGCTTCCGGCCGAACCGCATCAGCCGATGCAGAAGGTCTGATCAGACGAGGTCAGGCGTGAGGTCAGCGAACTTCACAACCTCGCATGTGGGCTTTTCGATCTCGCCCTCGGGCAAGAAAAAGCGGAAAAACATCGTGCCCAGATTGCGGCCTTCGGTGTCGATCCAGTTCGCATGTCCTGGATCAGAGTGCGCGAGCACCATCGTGAATGAACCGTCGGCATTCAACGTGGTGTTGGCGCGGTTGCGACTGACCTGACGGTTCACGTAGTCGTACATCTGCGACCAACGATTCCAAAGGCAAATATTTCCGAAGACGCACTCGGGCCAACGGCCACGAATCACAAGCGCTTCGTCATCACCGATGAGATACGGAGCCATCGCATACGCAGCGTCGAATGCTGCAAACGCCATGTTTCCCGGCACTACTGGCTGCGGAAGTTCATTGGGAATACGCGATACGAACGGAATGGGTGTGTCTTCCGACGGCGCAACCGAAGCAACGGTCTTGGTACGAACGTGATTGATCACGCGCTGCAATGCGGCCGAAACTCGCTCGTCGTTCCAACGCGGTGGGGCGGGAACTTTTGTGACCGCTTCGATGCTGATCGGAACATGCAATGTCTGCGAAGCCGATGATGACCAAGGAAATTCAAAGTAATGACGAGTAGTGATGCGTCCGCCGTCGGTGGGAATCTCGAGCCAGTTGCGATCGGCTTTGGCCCCGCCGAGGCGAATCTCGTACGAACCGTCGGCCGCAATGTCCATCTCGGTGTCGTTCAAAACACCTGAGGTGTGCGTGGCATACGAACCATCGGCCGCACCTGCTTCCATCGTGAACGAGGTGTAGACCGCGCCAGCAATATTTCCGCGAACGATGTATTCATTGTTCGGCGCAACTGGCGTTTCGAAGTAGACGGCATCGGAGTTATCGCCCGTGAATGAACGAGTCGGCGACACGATGCGGTTGAACACCGGGCGTTGCGGATCGAACTCTTGATGTGAATAGAGCGCACTCTGGAGAATGTGGGTGAGGTTGCGGAAGCCTTCAGCAACATCGTCATCGGTCATGACCGGGCCCGGAACGACCCATTCATCACCAGCCTGCTGAAGCAGTGCCACTAACTCGTTGTACTTCTCGCGCGACTTGAGCTCGCCCATGTCATCCCCCTTGAAAACGTCAGGGGTGCATCCTCGCAAAGATTGCTTGGGCCTGCACGCAAACACGTTGTCCCGTTCAGACGGCTACGGTCAGCGTTCACAAGGGGGAACTATGAAGACGAACGAAGAACGACTGGCTGAAGCTCTGGATTATCTCGACATTCGTCGGCTGCAGAATCGCTATGCCGACATCGTGACCCGTCGGGCATGGGCTGAGCTCCACGAGATCATGCGCCCGGGCTGCAAGCTCGAACTCGACCTCGGTGACAACCAGATGGTGTTCGATGGTCCGCAGGCCATCGGCGACTTCATCGGTGAACAGCTCGAAGCGTTCGAATTTTTTGAATTCGTGATCCTCAACACCGTGATCGAGGTTGATGTCGAAGCGGGCGTTGCCGGCGGACGCATGTACATGCAAGAGCTTCGTCAGAACGTGAGCGATGGTCGCCGCACCAACGCCTACGGCGTGTACCACGACCGGTTCGAACGTCATGACGGCACCTGGTGGCTTGCCCGTCGCCGTTATGGCTCGTTCTCTCGCACCATCGCGCCGGGACCAGAACACGAACAGGTCGTCTTCCCCCTACCGCTGCACGACCTCGGCAGCCTGTAACTCCCCTTCGACAGAATCCACTTAGGACTGAAGGTCGACCTCGGTGCCATCGCCGTCGCGAGCAACAACAGTTCGTGAATCTGTCGGCGCACCGCCGATGCCGATCGCCGAAAGCACCTCGAATGCGGAATCAGTCGCTGTTGTCCCCGGTGGTTGACGGAGCGTTGCGCCTTGTCGGTCTTCATCGAGATGCCATCCGCGTTTGCTGAGCGCGTCAGCCACATTGCGGAGACGAGACGCCGAGAGTTCGTTGAAGCGAACAATCAAGACGCTGCTTCCGCCCTGTTTGGCGTTAATCACCAATGGGTGCCATCCCTCGGGAGCACTCACGGTGGCAGAAGCATCGACCTCCCTGATCAGCACATGAGCCCGCAACGACACGATGGCCTCGGTCAGAACGCCAACGGCATCGAAATCGGTGGGGTCGATCACGACAGGTTCAGCCATGA
>JBIIVE010000145.1:0-2996 GCA_044339605.1 Acidimicrobiales bacterium | reverse complement strand
CTTGCTCACGGCAGTGACGTCAACGAACTCGCCAGCGGCGAGCGTGTCGACTTTGATTTCTTGGCCAACTTCGAAACCGTCGACATTGTCGAGACGAAGCTCGAGAACACGCTTGCCAGCGGCAACGCCAGCCTTTTCGAAGTGACCGCGATCGGGGCTGTTCAACTTGCTGGCCTTCTTCTCACCGAAGGTGACCTGCAATGCGTTGTAGCCATCGCGTTCGATTGTCTTGATCTGCACCACGCGCATCGGAGCGACGTGCAGCACGGTCACGGGTACAACGCGGTTTGCGTCATCCCATACCTGTGTCATGCCGACTTTTTCGCCGACTACTGCTTTGTTCGCCATAACGGCAACGATCTTTCTGTTGTGGTTTGCGTCGAGTCGGACATGCGGGGACGGGCCCTTCATGCCAACGCTCGGCACGGGAAAACCCGGCCGAGCGCCTGTCGGTTGTGCTGCGGGGTATCTACCGAAGTAGACCGTCGCAGACGTCGGTTCGATCGACGTAGAGGTGCGGCTGGCGATCTTCCGGAGAAGACCCCTGTTGCACGGAGGTGAAACCCTAGGGGTTGGGCCGTCCGAGACCAAATCGGGTCCAAGGATGGTGCCCCAGAGCACCGATCCGATAGTTCAGAGATCGTTCAGGGGCCACTGAGTGACCGCCGCTGCCTGAAGCCAGCCATCCTGGCCCCAGGGGAAGACCAGCAGGGTCAATGGTTGGCGGATTTTCGTCAAATCCCTGTTCAGGAGGTTCTAGGTCCCAAAATCGGGAGACATCGTCCCGCAGGTTCTTGACCGGGTGGCCGCCCCCTTCGCGTTCGGGGCGATCCCCGAGCAGCACTTGTACATAAATACCCCATGGGGTATCTTTACGAGACAGAGGGCGACACACGACCGTGTTGCACCCCATGCCGACATGGAAGAGGCAATAAACATGAGCGCCAATCTCGGAATCAGCGAACAGGAACGAACCGCCATAGCGGAGGGCATTTCCCATCTTCTGGCCGATACCTACACGCTCTATTTGAAGACCCACAAATTCCACTGGAACGTGACCGGTCCGATGTTTCAGACACTGCACCTCATGTTCGAGACCCAGTACAACGAGCTTGCGTTGGCCGTGGACCTCATTGCCGAAAGAATCCGGGCTCTCGATGTCCTCGCTCCTGGCAGCTACACCGAGTTCGCAAAGTTGGCCACGGTCAAGGAAGACACCGACACCCCCGATGCTCTGGAAATGATTCGGCGACTCGTGGACGCTCAGGAGACGGTTGTCCGCACCGCCCGTTCGCTCTACCCGCTAGTCAATGGCGCACATGACGAGCCAACGGCCGACCTTCTCACCCAGAGGATCCAGATCCACGAGAAAAACGCTTGGATGCTCCGCAGCTTGCTTGCCTAGGACCATCTGGTCGCGCCGTGGATCTCGGCGTTGCGAATCGAGGGTCGATGTTAAAGACCCATGCGTTTGGTGACGCCGTGATCGCGCCCGGCGGTGTACCCGCCATCGACGGCGATTGTTTGTCCAGTCACAAATGACGCATCTGGAGATGCAAGAAATGCAGCAACTGCTGCGATTTCTGAAGGCCGGCCAAGACGACGCAACTTGTGCTCTTCCTTGATCTCCATGAGCATTTCGTTCAACTCGGGATCGCCAAGTCCGCGCAACATGGGCGTGTCGATAAAGCCAGGGCAAATCGAATTCACACGAATGCCCTGACGGCCGTAATCGATGGCCATGTTCTTTGTGAGAATCGCAACCCCACCCTTTGAAGCGTTGTAGGAACTGCCGCCTGCTGTTCCTTCGAGTCCTTCGACGCTTGCGACGGTGATGACACTCCCCCGCTCTCCGTCAACAAGTTCTTGCGCAAGCATCTTGATGATGACGTGCTTACAGGTGGTGAACGTACCCGTGAGATTGATGTCGAGTGTGCGCGTGAATGTTGCAACATCAACAAGGTGAACGGGACCACCGGCGGGAATACCTGCGAACGTGCACACCGCATCGATGCGACCAGTGAGTTTTGACGCCTCGTCGACCCACGCGATGAGCGCTGCTTCATCGGTGACATCGACATGTGTAAACGTTGTTGGCTGCGCGGCACCTTCCACCGGCGGCTGCACATCAGAACCGGCGACGATTGCGCCCTCGGCCAAGAACCGTTCGACCGTTGCAGCGCCAAGACCCGACGACGAACCAGTAACCAACACGACCTTGCCATCGAAACGACCCATGTCATCCCCCTGAGATTCGGTGACCGCGGACTGCGATCGGCGACCTGCGAAACATAGCGGCACAACGCAAAGGGCCCCCGCCGAAGCGAGGGCCCTTTCCGATTTTCAGTTCTGAGGAACTCAGACCTGCTGGATCTTGATTTCGATATCGACACCAGCCGGGAGGTCGAGACGCTGAAGCGAATCGACCGTCTTCGGGGTGGGGTCAACGATGTCCAGGAGACGCTTGTGGATACGCATCTCGAAGTGCTCGCGTGAATCTTTGTCCTTGAAAGGACCGCGAATAACGGTGTAGCGGTGCTTCTCGGTAGGAAGCGGCACCGGGCCACGAACCGTTGCACTCGTGCGGACGACGGTTTCCACGATCTTCTTCGTCGACTGGTCGACGATCTCGTGGTCATACGCCTTCAGGCGAATGCGGATCTTTTGCTTGTCAGCCATGTTCAGTTACGACCGATCACTTAAGGATCTTGGTGACGCGGCCGGCGCCGACGGTACGGCCACCTTCACGAATGGCGAAGCGCAAGCCCTCTTCCATCGCGATCGGGTGGATGAGTTCAACAGTCATCTCGGTGTTATCACCAGGAATACACATTTCCGTACCCGCCGGAAGCGAGATCTGACCAGTCACATCGGTCGTACGGAAATAGAACTGCGGACGGTAGTTCGTGAAGAACGGCTTATGACGGCCGCCTTCTTCCTTGGTCAGAACATAGGTCTGAGCCTCGAAATCGGTATGAGGAGTGATGGAACCCGGC
>JBIIVE010000144.1:0-3008 GCA_044339605.1 Acidimicrobiales bacterium | reverse complement strand
CAACTCGACCAGGCGCGTCGCCAAAGTGCCGAACACGATCCGATCGACCCTTCGAACCTCACGAAATTGCTGGGCGAGGAAACGACACGGGTACTCGATGCCGCTCAGTCGGCTGCCGCCGAGATTCGTGCCAAGGCCGAGGAAAACGTGGCGCGACTTCTTCATGAGGCGCGTGAAGAATCTGTACGCCTGCGAGAAGACGCCGAAACACTTGTGACTCGGCGCACCCAAGAAGCCGAGCAAGCAACTGCACAAATTCGTGAGTATGCCGAAACCCAGCGCGCGAATGCCGAAGCTGAAGCCGCTGCAATCATCGAAGCCAGCAAACAGCAGGGTCGCGAGATGGTGCAGGAGGCGAAGGAAGTTCGCCAGCGCATGCTCGACGATCTCGCAAACCGCCGTCAGGCACTTCGTCAACAGATCGAACAACTGCAAGCCGGACGCGATCGTCTCTCTGCTGCCTACGACATCGTTCGTGAAACCCTTGCTGTTGCCACCGAGGAACTTCACGTCGCTCTTCCCGAAGGCCGCCTCTCCGCCGAAGTTGCCTCGTTGCAAAGCGTCGACCCCGAACTCGAGGCGACCATTACCCCGATTGTTGCGGCTGAAGAGCTCGACGATCCAACGATCGACGTCTTCCCCGCTTCGCAGGCCCGAAACGTTGAAATGCCCGCCGACGCACGTCGGTCGGCCCCCAAGCTCACGGTCGTTCCTCCAGTCGAAGAACCAGTCGTCGAGGAACTTGTTGAGGTAGTAGCGGTTGTCGCAGATGTACCTGAGCCTCCAACTGAAACCCCGGTTTCGGAGGAAGATCCGCGCGAAGGCCGCCATTCGTCATCGGTCCGTGTCGTGCGCACTTCGAGCGGCAAGGCCGCCGATGTTTTTGCTCGGCTTCGTCAAGAAGGTGAAGACGAAGTTGCGACCGGCAGTGATGTCGCCGATGCAGTTGCTGAGGCTGAACCTGAAATCATTCAGGAAGTCGTCGAGGTCGTAGCACCTGAAGCAGCAGAAGTCGTTGCCTCCGACGTGTCTGCCGACGCCGATCAAGTCTTCATCGCAGCGCGCGACGCAGCGGTTTCGTCAATCGAAAGTTCACTGGCTCGTCGTATCAAGCGCGAGCTATCCGACGAACAAAACGAACTTCTCTCTACATTGCGATCGGTGAAGGGCAATCTGACTGCAATCGCTTTTCTTCCGACTCCTGAGTCCCAGTTAGAACGCTATGAAGACATCGCTCTGCCTGCGCTAGCTGATGCCACCGAGGCGGGAGCAGCAATCGCCCCGGTCAAAGGCCGAAGTTCTGCCCGTGCATCGGTCGGTGACCTCGCTGCCGATCTGGCAAGCGCGATCGTCGGCCCACTGCGCGATCGGCTCGAACGAGCAGTATCGGAATCTGCTGGTGACCGCGACGATCTTGCCCAGCGAATCCGGTCCACCTTCCGCGAATGGAAGGGCCAACGGGTCGATGACGCCGTCACCTTTGCGGTGCTGGGGGCGGCGAATCGGGGAGTTCTCGACCGATTGCCCAAGAACTCGAAGGTGCGCTGGGTCGTTGCTGCAGGCGATGGTGCCTCGCCCGACTGCGAAGACAATGCTCTCGGTGGACCAATAGACCGCGGAGGGGCCTTCCCCACAGGTCACAAGGTGCCCCCGTTGCACCCTGGTTGCCACTGCGCCGTGCTTCCTGTTTCTTAGTCGGCCCGACCCGGACTAGGCCCAGAACGCCCGTAGGCTGGGCGTCCATGCGCACCCCAACTGATATGCCCCAGCGTCGCCGCATTTCGCGAGGTCGCCTTGCTCTCATCTTGACCGCGGCGGTGGTCTTTGTTCTGTTCCTGTCGTTACGTGGCCTCGCCGGCTTCTGGACCGACTGGATGTGGTTCGACTCGTTGGGCCTCAGTTCGGTTTTCACCGGCGTACTCGGAGCAAAGATCGCACTTGGTGCAATTTTCACTGCAGCGTTTTTTGTGATGGTGCTCATCAACTTGGTAGTTGCTGACCGCATCGGTCCGAAGGTTCGCCCGACCGGACCAGAAGACGATCTGCTTGAGCGCTATCACGAAACGATTGGTCAACGAACCAAGACCGTTCGTGTCGTCGTTTCGTTTGTTCTTGCGCTTTTTGCCGGATTGGGAATGTCGGGCGATTGGAACCAGTGGATCCTTTTCCGCAATGGCGGAAGCTTCGGCGTAAACGATCAAACGTTCCAAACTGATGTTGGGTTCTACGTCTTCAAGCTTCCGTTCTACTCATCGGTAGTGAATTGGTTGTTCGCAGCTGGGATCATCCTGCTTATCGTGGCTGTCGTCGCGCATTACCTCAACGGCGGCATCCGGCTGCAGACCGCTGGGGAGCGAGTCACTCCTCAGGTCAAGGCGCATATTTCTGTCTTGCTTGGATTGCTGGCGTTAGTGAAGGCCGCTGATTATTGGTTGCAACGCTTTGCGCTTACGTACTCCACCCGCGGAACAGTCGACGGCGCGACCTACACCGACGTCAAGGCGCAACTTCCTGCGATTTATCTCTTGCTCTTCATCGCCATCTTGTCGTTTGGGCTTTTCATCGCAAATATTTGGCGACGCGGCTGGACGCTTCCCGTTGTTGCGGTCGGGCTTTGGGCGCTCATCTCGGTGGTCGCCGGTGTTGCCTATCCGGCGTTTATCCAGCGCTTTGTGGTGGAACCCGAGGAATCAACTCGAGAGATGCCATACATCGACCACAACATCAGTGCGACACGAACGGCCTTAGGCCTCAGCGAGGTCGACACCAAACCGTTTATCTACAACCAAGACAAATCGGTTGCGACACAAAACGTCAATGAGAACCCAGGAACGATTCGCAACATCCGGTTGCTTGATCCGACGATCGTTGAACCGACCTATCAGCGTCTGCAAAGCCAGTACTCACAACTTCGATTCAACGAGCTCGATGTTGATCGCTATCCGATTAAGACCCCATCGGGTGAAATTGCTAACACGCAGGTGATCATTGGTGCCCGTGATCTGAAT